>JADFXG010000026.1 GCA_015233895.1 Nitrospirota bacterium
GTATAGTGTACTAATTTATCCATTATATATTCCGTTATCTACTCATATTTTATTATTTTTCACTGTAATGCTATATTATACCTTACTCTATCCGCTTTGTCAAGTCTTTTTTCGGGTAATGTCCGCCTTGCTACTCCCCCTTATTATATTCACTAATATATTACAATATTTCCAGATTTCTTGGTAGTGATGTTAGTGTTTTACAGTTATTTTTATTTTCAACCACGACCATATCTTCAATTCTGACGCCGCCAAGGCCGCTTATATAAATGCCTGGCTCTATTGTAAAGACCATTCCCTGCTGAATTGTTGTCTGCGTATTGTAGCTTCTGATATATGGGAGCTCATGGACATCAAGCCCAACGCCATGTCCGGTTGAATGCCCAAAATATTGGCCATATCCAGCCTTTGTTATTATATCTCTGGTGACAGTGTCAATTTCGGCGGCACTTTTGCCGGCAGTGACGGAGGTACGTCCAAGCTCGTTTGCTATCTGAACAAACTCGTAGATTTCACGTTTTTTTGCCAAATTATCGCCTTTTAATAAAAAAGTCCTTGTCATGTCAGAAAAATAACCCTCACACTCTCCGCCCCAGTCTATCAGCACGAAATCACCGGGCTCTAATAGTTTCTCTGTAGGCTTTGCGTGAACTATGGCCGTGTTGACCCCTGAGGCTATAATTGTGTCAAAGGGGAGTTTTCGCACGCCGGTGGTTTTCAAACTCTCATCAAGTCGAAGCGCTATTTCACGCTCTGTGACTCCCGGACGTATGTATGGCTTCACCTCAATTAATGCCCGCTCGGCACGTTCCACAGCTTTGCTTATCATCTGTAGCTCATAGGCATCCTTCAGTTCCCGCAACACTTCTACCACATCTTGTGTGGCGCTCACTTTGAGCTTTTTACCAAATTCCTGAAACTGCCTCAAGGGAATGGTGTCTTCAATGTAAAATTCCTCAAACCCAAGTTTTTCTATCATAAAGTTGGTGATGAAACTAACACTGTCGTTTTCTGTTATTACAATCTCTGCACCAGAGACCTCTGTCTCGCTTTGTTCTTTGTATCTGAAGTCGGTAAAAAAGAAATCCCCATGTTCGCTTATCAGCAAAAACCCGCTTGAGCCGCTAAACCCAGTAAGATACCGGATGTTTGCAAGATTTATAACCAAAAGAGCGCCAACTGTCCGCTCTCTCAGGATTTCCTTTAGCCTTTCGATACGTCCGGCATTAATTGTACGCTGGTCCTGCATAAAGCTCCTGACTTTTTTCCTTAAGGCGATTTTTTAAAAAATCCAGTTTTCTGATTAAAGCGTTTTCATCCTTATCCATGAGTCTTGCCGATTGCCGCAAGTTATCGAGGTTTATCTTAATTACCTGATTTGCCGGAAACCGTTCCTGAAGCCGGGTGTATGCCTTTATCGCCGATAGAAATCTCTCAGTAAGAATATAGTTTTCTATCATTTCAATTTCCTCTTTAACCACAAGCTCCTCATCCTGAAACTTATCATCTGTTGTGGAACTACCCTCAGAGCTGACCTCTTCAATCCCGTTTTCCTCATCAGTATCAGAGATGGTTTCTATAGTATCCGAAATGATTTCTATCTCATCGGTAATAGAGATGCTTTCCATAAGTTCATTCACTTCCAGGTCTAAATTAGCAGCGCCAACTACCTCCTCATCTCCCTCATCATCAATATCAGATGTTTCTAACACAAGAGCATTCATCTCCGAATCCGTGATGATGTCTATGTCTGAAATTTCCTCGGATGGTAGTTTAGTCCCTGTGTCAAGCTCAGTGCCATAAGTTATTAACTCGTTGTCTGGAGTTGAAGCATAATCTTCAAGGGTTAACTCTATAATTTCATCGTTTTCATCGTCAGAATGCAGGAGTGATTTCAAATCGTACCCATTAACGCTACCGGAAAGAGGTGCCGGCGGCTCTGCAAACGGATCCCATGATACATTTTCCCCATCATTCTGTAACTGAAGAGAGTCCAGCCCTGCTTTGGTAATTATAGTTTCAGTGTCCTCATCATCCTCTAAGGTTACTGGCTCATTTGGGCTTATAATAAAACCACCATCGTCTGTATGAGGCGACTGTTCTAAATCCCCTGCATTAAACACTATCGTATCGTCTATGTAGAAAAGATTTTCTGTTTTTCCACCTTCACTACCAGACTCACTTAAAACCTCTGCCATAATATCATCTAAAAAAGTATCCGGCTCCGTTTCAATGGTGTCTGTGTAGTCATCATCGGCAAGGGATGCTGCTATTATGTCCTCTATATCATCGGTTTTTTTTATTTCCGCTCCGGAATCACTTAAAATCTCCTCAGTAATATCATCTGAGATGATAATCTCCTCTGGTGATATATCCGGTTCTGTTGCAATAGTGTCTGCGTAGTCATTATCGGCAAGAGATGCTGCTATTAAGTCTTCTATATCATTGGTTTTTTCTGTCTTTTCTATTTCATCTGTTAAATCAAACTGGTTTTCTTCAGCAGGGACAGGAGGCATTTCATCATTGCCAAATAACGGCTCAAGCTCGGTCTCCGTAGTATTTTCAGAGAGTGACCTTATAGCCTCAAGAGCTTCTCTGTCTCCTGTGTTAAGGGCAAGAATCCTGTTATTAGCCATGATGGCCTTTTCCGCCTGTCCGGTTTGAGCATACAGAACGGCAAGTTTACGATGCGACAGAATATTGCCTGGTATAACTCCGACAACTTGTTCAAACTCCTCAATGGCACTTTCCACGTATCCACTTTCCATGTATATTTTACCAAGGCTTACATGAGCACTCATATAGTTGGGATGCTTCTTTAAACAGTACTTTAAAATCGTTACCGCTTCAGCCATATCGTATTGTTTGAATTCCTCGGCCAGGGGGACAAGGAGTTTGTAATCATCCCCCATGAAGATTTTTTCCTTCTTTTTAAGGAGTTTTTTGTCTATCTTGCCCATTTTCTATGCGTCCGGTTGTAAGTTTATTTAAAACGGCATCGAGGATTTTTTCGGCACAGAGGCTTTTTTTCATCTCAGGATAGTCTATAATCTGATCCTCTGTCACTATGGAGATAATGTTGGTATCAACGTCAAATCCGGCACCATCTGCTGTAACATCGTTAAATACGATTAGGTCTGCACCTTTTTTAATAAGTTTCTCACGTGCCCTTTGCACATTTGCTCCGGTCTCTGCAGCAAAACCAGCTATAAACGGAGTTTTTGTGCCATTATCAGAGACTTTACGCTCTTTAGCAATCTTTGCCAGTATGTCGTCAGTTTTAGAAAGGTTTAAACTAAAACCGTCTTGTCTTGTGATTTTTACAGAGGCATATTTCTCAGGCTTAAAATCAGAAACAGCGGCGGCTTTAACTACAATGTGCGCATCCTTATATTCACTGAGCACGGCTTGTTCCATCTCAGAGGATGTTTCAACATTAATGACTCTGCCAGCGTTAAAAGCAGGCAGTGATACGGGGCCACTTATTAAAGTGACAAGAGCGCCGCGCCTTGCCGCTTCATACGCTATTGCATAGCCCATTTTGCCCGATGACCGGTTAGTCAGAAACCTTACCGGATCAATGTACTCTCGTGTGGGGCCAGCCGTAACAAGCACCCTCATCCCCACCATGTCTTTTTTACCGTTTATATGACTCATAACGGTTGAGACTATCGTTTCAACAGCTGCCATTTTGCCAACACCAACGTCTCCGCAGGCAAGTGAGCCGCACTCCGGAGGTATCTCTATAACTCCCATGCTCTTTAGAAAATCGAGCCGCCGTTTAAATATTGGGTTTTCATACATCTTTGAATTCATAGCCGGAGCTATGGCAGAAGCTCCGCTATAAGCCGTAAACATGGTTGTCAGGAGATTATCGGCAAGCGGCAGAGCGTACTTTGTGATGGTGTTTAAAGAGGCCGGAGCTGTCAAAAAAAAAGCGGCATCCCGAGCTAACTCAATGTGTGATAATGGGTCAGAAAATGAGTCCGTTACAACCGGATTTTCTGAGACAACCTCAAGACTGAGCGGAGATACAAAACGCGTTGCCGCATCGGTCATCACAACACGCACTCCGCAAGAGGCAGCTTTAAAGGCACGCACAAGCTCCGGCGCCTTATATGCCGCAATGCTGCCCGTTACCCCTAAGATAATGTAGAGGCTGTTGCTACACCTCTTCGTCGTATGACTTATCCCCATCTGAAAACAGGCTCTCTATGTCTATAGTGGGAGTCTTGTCTATCTCCTCTTTTTCCGTAAGGTAGAATTTGAGATCTTTTTCCAGTTCCGACAGATCCTCTTGCTCGGTTTCCCTGCGCTTTTCCTCAAGGAACCGTTTGTAATCAAGACGCTTTGCCTCCTCGTTTGCTTGTTTAGCCTCATCTCCGGTTATAAACTCAAGTATGTACTGGAGGGTTTCCTCAAGAGCAATGGTAGTCACGCGCTTAGCCTTAGTTGCTATCTTTGGCTTCCCTCTGTGGGATAATTCTTTTGCCCTTTGAGCCACAATATTAACAAGTCTGAAGCGGCCGTCTATCTTCTCTTCATCAAGCTCAATCGGCAGCGATATTAAATCCATATAAATGTTTCCTCCTCAAAATTTTAATGTATATCAAAATGATTTTCAAGCCATTGATAATCAATGCCATCAGTTCTCAGGCGGTTTGATACGATTATCGACTGTAACTGATTAAGAGCATGGTCTAAGACATCGTTTACGATAATATAATCATAAAAGACACACTCCATCATCTCCTTTTTTGCAACAAGGAGTCTTTTTATAATATCCTCCTCAGAGTCCTTACCTCGTCCCCTTAGGCGCTGCTCAAGGGTTTCCATAGAAGGCGGAAGGATAAATATAAAGACGGCATCAGTGTGTTTGGCCTTAATCTGTCTTACCCCCTGAATGTCTATATCAAGCAGCACATCACCTCCGGATGAAAGTATCTCTTCTATCCTTTTTAAAGATGTGCCGTAGTAGTTACCAAAAACCTCTGCCCACTCTATAAACTGTCCGCCGTTAAGCATGAGTTTAAATTCCTCAACGCTTATAAACGTGTAATCCACGTCCTGTATTTCGCCGACTCTTGGCTTACGTGTTGTGAAAGAGACGGATTCCTTTAAGTTTGGCACCAGATCAAGCAAAGATGTGCACAGTGTGGTTTTGCCGGTTCCTGACGGTGCTGACAATATATAAAGCCTGCCTTTATTATTTCTCTGTAACATGCAACTTTCATTCAATGTTTTGTACCTGCTCACGAAGTTTCTCTATTTCAAGCTTCAGGTTAACCGCCTCAGCCCCTATGTCGTAATGCCCTGCTTTTGAGGAAATCGTGTTAGCCTCCCGATTTAATTCCTGCAATAAGAAATCAAGTCCCTTACCTATATTATCATTATTTTGAAGGATTTTGTTAAATTGTTTGAGATGGCTTCCAACCCGTTCGATTTCCTCTGATATGTCCATCTTATCTGAAAGAATTGCCGCCTCCTGAATCAGACGGTTTTCATCTATTACAAAGTCTTTGAAAAGCTCATTCAGTCTCTCTCGTAATTTTTCAGAGACCACAGACATAGCCGCCTTTTGCCGATGTTCAATTTCTGTGATTATCTCTGAAAGTGTGCGAAGACGGTTTTGCACTATGTCATAGAGATTTTTGCCCTCTTGTTGCCTCATATCTATAAGGCCTCGGAGCGCATCCCTAAAAATCCCCTCAAGAATTTCCTCTGCCGGATTCTCATCCTCCTTTATTACTGCCTCTTTAAAGGACAACACAGTGGCGATGTCCACACTGCCGCTGAGTTTAAACTCCTCCTTAAGAGCATTTAAAGAGTCAACCATAGGGCCCACAAAATCCCTGTTTATCATCACCCGTGTGCCCGGCACCTCTGATGTAGTGCTGATATAAACGTCAACACGCCCGCGGTTTAAGTGTTCCTTAATGATTGCTCTTAACATCGGTTCATGTTTAAGCATAAACACAGGAGCTTTTATAGAAATATCAAGGTATCTGTGGTTAACCGAGCGGATCTCTACTTTCAGAGCATCCTTCTGAGCACAGCCGTAACCTGTCATACTGAAAATCAAGCTGTGCCTCCGGGTTTTTCGGCGGTAAAGGCAATGAGAGCATCTATATCATTGATTCCAATTTCCTTTTGAAACGCATCCGAGAGCCTTTTACATAGAGCACGGGATGTTTTTAGTTCATTTTCTCCAATTATAACAACAAAAGATGCGTTTAATTTATCAGCACTCTTAAGATGGCTTTTAAGTGAATGTCTGCCGTCTCCAAGCTCTGTGACAAAACCCCTTTGGCGCAAGGATTGGCTTAACACAAATGCTTTGTTTTCAGCGGCACTGCCTAGTGGCGCAAGATAAAACACAGGGATGCTCTGATTTTTCGTTTCTCCAACAAGAGCGACAAGCCTCTCCATGCCGATAGCAAACCCAACGGCAGGAGTTGCGGGGCCGTTAAAATCAGAAACAAGATTATCATACCGCCCGCCTGCGGCCACAGCTTTTTGAGCTCCCAGGTGTTCAGTAGTAATCTCAAAAGCCGTCCGGTTGTAGTAATCCAGCCCACGCACAATATAGGGGTTTTCTTTATAATCTATTTCTAAAGCTGTGAGCAGCTCTTTAAGTCTTTCGTGGTGAGTTTTACAATCGTCACAGATGTAATCAAGAATGACCGGTGCGCCTGCTCTTTGCTCAACACAGCGCTCTACTTTACAGTCGAGCATCCGAAGAGGGTTTTTAGCAATACGTACCTGGCAATCGTTACAGAGCACTCCTTTTTTAGAAAAGAACCCAACAATAGCGTCCCTGTAGCTACCCCTGCACTTATTGCACCCAATTGAGTTCAGCTCTATAGTAAGGTTGGTTAAATCTAACCTCTGAAAAAGCGTGTGAGCCATAGTAATTACCTCGGCATCTACAAGCGGACTGGCACTGCCCAAAGCCTCAACGCCAATTTGGTAAAACTGCCTGAGCCGTCCCTTTTGGGGCCGCTCGTACCGGAACATCGGGCCGTAGTAGTAGAATTTCTGAGGAGATGGCAGAAGGTGCAGGTTGTTTTCAACATAGCAGCGCACCATGCCTGCTGTACCCTCAGGACGAAGGGTTATGCTCCTGTCACCTTTGTCCGTAAAGGTGTACATTTCCTTTCCGACAATATCCGTAGTCTCTCCGATGGAGCGGATAAAAAGCTCGCTGTGCTCAATGACGGGAATCTTTATCTCATTGAAACCAAATGAGCTGAAAACCTCCTTTGAGGTTTCCTCTATCCGGTTCCATGTATAAATCTCTGGCGGCAGGACATCACATACGCCCTTAAGGGTACTAAGTTTCGTCACTGTCGTTTCCAAAACTTTGCCGACGGTTTTCGTCCCACTCCTCGCCCTCTCCCTCACGCTCTTTATCAAACTCGATTTCTCTTGTTATTTTTTCCGTCAGCCTGCGGATTTCCTCTTTAAAATGTCTTCTGATTCCTTTTAAGTCAACTATGTCCTCGTGTATTTTAACGACACGCTCCTGGGCGCGTTTTATTATTTCATCGGCTTTAAGCTCAGCCTCACGGGTTATCAACTCTGCCTCTTTCCGTGCATTGCTCTTGTAGGCTTCTATCATCTGTTGAGCCGTTATGAGAGTTTCCCTGAGCGTTGACTCCATATTTTTATGCTCTTTCAGTTGGCTCTCTATTATGTGGAGCTGCTCTTTTAAAGATGTGTTTTCCCTTAACAGCTCCTCCATCTCCTCACGTAGCACCTCTAAAAAAGCATACACCTCCTCCACGTCAAAACCCCTGAATTTGACCGGAAACTGCTTCTGCTGAATATCAAGCGGTGTTATTCTCATCCGTTTCTCCTTATATTTAAGGCTTTACTTTTAAACAATTCTTCTTAATTGCAATAAACAACTATTAAGGCATTGACATTATAGCATTTTATCGGAATGTTTCACCAATTATGTAAAGTATTGCAAAAAATTTTTATCTACATATACGCACAGACAAATTAAATGACCCTAAAACGTGGGGATACAGATGGACGGATGTACTTCAATATCATACCAGGTTGCAGTAGTTATTCCTTAACAATTTTCCATAGACTCGTGCGTGATATGCCAAGCACTTCGGCTGCCTTAGTTTTGTTTCCGCCAAGGCGGTTTAACACGTCAATAGCATAGTCTTTTGTAAAATCATCTATGGATTTTATGGCCTCATCGTGTTTGGTTTCCTCTTTAGCTACACTTAGTGCCTTCCACGGCATATAATCAAGGGTTATCAGGCTGGTCTTTTCAAGAATAATAGCCCGCTCTATGATGTTTTCAAGCTCGCGGACATTGCCAGGATAATCGTATTTAAGAAGTATTGCATCTGCTTTTTCTGTAAAACCTTCAACTGTTTTCCCGTATTTAGGCAGGTTTTTATACAAAAAATAATTTGCAAGCGGCAGGATATCGTCTGCACGTACTCTAAGAGGCGGTATCTGAATTTCCATTACGTTAAGCCTGTAGTAGAGGTCTTTTCGGAATTTGCCGGCCTCGACAAATGCTGTTATATCACGGTTTGTGGCCGCTATAAACCGGACGTCAACCCGTATTGGTTTTAACCCGCCAACTCTATAAAATTCCCCATCCTCGATCACCTTTAATATTTTAGCTTGCACCCCGGGTGAGAGCTCTCCAATCTCATCTAAAAACAAGGTGCCTGTGTCTGCTATTTCCACAAGTCCCTTTTTAACCTTCGTTGCTCCCGTAAAGGCCCCTGCCTCATGGCCAAACAGCTCGCTGTTTAACAGCTCATCCGTAAGGGTCGCACAATTTAGCGAAATAAACGGCATGTTTTGGCGTTTGCTTGAAAAATGCGCTAACCGTGCCACCAAACTCTTTCCCACGCCGCTTTCTCCGGTAATCAGAAACCGGCAGTCAGAGTCCTTAATGCTTTCTACCAAGTCCAGAACATCTTTCATTTTCTGGCTCTCCGCAAGTATAAAAACATCCTTGCCATGGTCAACGATAGCTTTAAGGGCTGTGTTTTCTTTTTTAAGAGATTTTATATGTTCAATTTTTTTAAGCTTTAGAGTCAACTCATCCAAATCAAACGGCTTTACGATGTAATCGTAGGCGCCGTTTCTCATAGCGCTCACTGCCGAGTCGACGCTCCCAAAGGCGGTTATTATTATAACTTCTATATCAATACTATTTTCTTTAATTTTGTGCAAAAGCTCAATACCTGTCATACCCGGCATTTTAATGTCTGTTATCAAAACGTCAAAGTCATGCTCAGCAAGTTTTGCCCATGCCTCAGTGCCGTTTGACACACCGGTAGCCGTATAACCCTCTTTGCCCAGTATGTACAGAAGATGCTCAAGAGTAATCTGTTCATCCTCGGCCACCAAAACTCTAAGCGGCATGATAATCTCCCCGGCTTTCCACAGGCAGCACAATCTTAAAACATGTCCCCCGCCCGGCCTTTGATTCTAATTTAATGTCCCCTCCGTGTTTCTTTATTATGCCATATACTATTGAAAGGCCAAGCCCGGTTCCCCGGTCCTTTGTAGTGAAAAAGGGCTCAAAAATCTTTTCAGCGTTTTCGGCACTTATCCCAGGCCCTGTATCTGATAATTCTATATTTACCATTTCCCCGACTAATTTTACCATAATCTTCAATTGTCCGCCACCTTTAATTACATCAAAGGCATTATTGAAGAGATTTATAAACACACGCTCCATCTGTTCCATATCTAATCTCATGAAAATCTCCTCAGGAACACTCTCGTGAATAAACTCTATTTCCTGAGGAGGCCGGATGTGTACAGTGTGTTGGTAGGCTGAGGTGATAAGGCGGTTGATTTCCACCTCAGCAAGTTGTTTATCTTTACCGCGGGCAAACTCAAGCAAATCGGACACTATCCCCCTCACACGCTTGGTCTGTCCTGATATATCACCGATTATTTTTGTTATAAATTTATTCTCATTGTCTTTCATCTCCCGCAAAAGCACCTGTGCAGACAGATAGATATTATTGAGAGGATTATTTAACTCATGTGCCACACCTGAGGCTAAAGTCCCGATAGCTGCTAATTTCCGGCTCTGAAGAAGTTCTGCGTTTTTTTCCTTTATTTCGATATCACGCTCAAAAAGCTGCTTTTGCATCTCATTAAATTTACTCTTTATAATCCCTAACTCATCCCCGGCTTTAACATCTGTGGTTTCGTTGTAAACAATTCTGAAATTGCCTTTTGCCATGTTTTCCACCTGAGATTTGAAATCATTAAGTTGTCTTACTATGTTTGTGCTTAAAAGAAGCAGGCTGCCTATTCCGATTATCAAAGAAAGAGGAAGAAACAGGGCTATAGCAGTCTGTGACTTATTTATTTCACGGTCAACCTTTTCCCTTCCTTTTTTGTCCAGCTCGTTAGATAAACTTAAAATACTCTCCCCCTCTTTTCTCAAACTGAGAATTTCAGAGTCCAGTCTGTTTAGACGCACCATTAGCTCTGAGTCTGCGGCGAGTTTGTGTCTTTCCAACAGATATGTCTTTACCTTATCAGGGTGGTCTGTGTAAATCAGTTTTAAAAGTTCATAATCGTTCTCGTTCTGATTTTTTATCTTTTCCATACTTACCTTTACAGCATCCACTGTGCTTACTATTGCTTCAAATCTTTTCCCATAAACACCGAGAAGTTTGTCAAGGTCACTGAGTTTCTCTGTTTTAGAAAATTCCGGTGTGTTTTTGATAATATTTCTGAGTTCATTAAAAATTTTAAACAGGAGTTCGGATTCTTTTTGGGTAGCAACAGTTTCGTAGAGGAAATAGTTCTTTTCGTGGCGCCTGAGATCGAAGCACTTGCTCCTGATAGTGTTAGCAACTTCTAAAAATGCGATTTCCTTTTTCATACTAAAGAAATTAGCAAAAATCAACCCGCACATGGCAATCACTAAAAAAGCCGTCACGGAAAAACTCATCATCATTTTCTTTCTGAGTGACATTATCTTGCTGTCGCAAACACGATTAGAATTTAGTTGTTACGGGAGCGCTTTTAAAACTTTAGTTACCGATTAGTTTTTTAATAAACCGCTCTGTGACCTTTAAATAATCCTTAACGGAGTTTGTTTCAGTGATTAACCCTCTGTAGTAGCCAGCAATATGGAGGGCTCCGTAAAGACGCTCAAAGTCTTTTAACAGTTTGCCGTTGTGAACGGATATGTGTTTTTGTAAGGCGGCTCTGTAGCTATCCACAGATTGTGGCAGCTCCTTTACCGACAGGCCATTTTCATGTATCAACACCTCATCTATGGCCTCAAGTATAGCCAGATAAGCAGTACCAAAGGCCTCACGCACAGGTTTAACATCGGCATAAAAGTCACCGTCTATCTCAATTGTTTCCAATATCTCCCGTGCATTGGCTAAATACCTGAGGGCCTCACCTTGCGGGTGTTTTTTAGAACGGCGTATCATTTTTTTGTCCTCGTCATACCTTTATACTAACGGTAAGTGAACACTTCAGTCAATAATAGTTTTTATAAATAAAATTTAAAAGCGGCAAGGCACGCCCACCGAAATGGGCAGTGCCTCTCCCTTAAATTTATAAACATGTGTATCAGATTAGCTACATATAACCGTTTTTAACCACAAGAACAGAACACGGGGCCAGTGCCACAACGCGTTCAGCGACACTTCCCATTAGAAGTTTCTCAATCCCAGTTCTTCCGTGAGAACCCATTATTACCAAATCGGCGCCTGACTCCATCGAGGCGTTAACCACTGCCTTATACGGCTCACCGACAAGAGAAAGTGTTTCAACAGCCACTCCGCGCTTTGCAGCTTTCGTTTTAACTCTTTCCAGATTTCTCAGAGCCTCCGGTGTCTTCTCTTTAGTGGATGCAACGGAAACAGCATGAAAACTCCTGACGAAAGGACATCTGGCAGCCATATTGACGGCTTCATTTTCTGCCGCCTCGCTGTACTTTGAGCCGTCAGTAGCAAGCATGATATGTTCACCCCGTATCTCTGTCTCTTTTGGCACAACCAATACCTTGCACGGAGAATAGGCTAACACTTTTGCTGTAACACTTCCCATAATCATACGCTTAAGGCCTGTCATTCCGCGCCGCCCCATGATTATTATATCACTTGACTTTTCCAAAGCCTCATCCACAATTCCCCTGTATGCGTCCGATGTGCGACGGATGATTATTTCCAACTCTACGTTTTCCTCGGCTGCCCTTTCTCTGACAGTATCAAAGTAATCATCCAAACGTCTGTCCATAGTTTCGACAAATGTCATGCCGCCAGTTTCAAATCCATCGTTCAGCCCCTGGACAAAAAGCATGGTCAATTTTATACTACAGGATTTGGCTAAGAGAATCGCCTCCTCCACCGCTCCCTTACTGTAGTCTGAGCCGTCAACCGCAAGAAGTATTGATTTCAACTCCCCCATTAGCTCTTGTCTGTACATGACCTCCATCTTTGTTGCATCCATATCTTATATATCCTCCATACCAGTTATTCAGCTTTATAAGCCTTTTTCAATTCCTTTCTCACAGAAGAGAGTGTTCTTTCCTCCCGTAACCCACTCCAAAGAGCCTTTAATATAATGAATGCACCTATCAGAAGAGCTAATATCATGATAGCAAAACTTGTATTGCTCATTATTTTAAGAGCACTGTCGCTAAGGCTGTTAATCACCTTTAGTTTTGTCAGATATACAGGAATCATAATAGCCCGGCTTACTAAAACTATCAACATAATGGAGGCCATGACAACCTTTATCATGAAGGGCTTGACGTAGGTGGTACCGATAGCTCCCAGTTGAATACCAAACAGCGAGCCACCTAAAATTATCATGGCAAGCCTTATGTCAACAAGTCCGTGAAGCGCATATTTAAACGACCCGCCCATCCCCATAACAAACGCTATGACCAGTTCCGTTGCCGAGGCTAAAAGGCCGGGAACTCCTAAAACGTACATCATTGCAGGAACCCCTACAAAACCGCCCACTGCTATAGTTGCGGCAAGCATTCCGGTTGCAAATCCAAGAGGAATTGTAAACAGGACAGATACTTTAGCATCCATGCTCTTAAAATACATCATTGTGCCAGGAATATTGACTGTACGTAACCACAGTGCTAATTTAGTTGGTTTTTCCTCTGCGTCCTGAGTGCCGCTTTTCATAGACTTTAGTACGTCTTTTAAAATTATCCCGCCGACAATTCCAAGTACCAGCACAAAAGCAACACTAACGTAGAGGTTTGAGCCGGCATCACCAAAGGAGTCTTTTATCCGTTGCTGAATCGAGGCGCCATAGAGTACCCCGGCTTCTGCGGACACTCCGATAATAACTCCCAGTTTCACATCCACTTGCCCGTATCTGTATCGTTTTATTGCACCCACCAGGGCTTTGGGAAATTTATGGCACATGTTGCTGGCCACAGCCACAAGGGCAGGCACCCCAATACTCATCATACCGGGAGTCAGCACAAACGCCCCTCCTGAGCCTATAAAGCCGCTAACAAGACCACCTATAAATCCCACTACAAACAGATATACTATCTGCATAGTTCCCAGATCAATGAAATTTGCAGATTCATTTATGACTTCATGCATTTAATGTTTACCTCCTTACCTTTTTAGCTTCTATACCGATTACTGTCCAAAACTCGCCTGTAAAGCCACCATGAACAATTGAAAACAAAAACGCTGCCGCCACGGGAAGTAATGCATAAAACCCGCCTTTTGCAAAAAATCCTGTTATTGCCTTTTGTTGAAGAAGTAAAGCAGCATACAACGTACATGAAAGAAGCCCTAATACCATGAACTTCATAAAACTGCCCTTCTTGTGCTCTCCAGATTCACCCATTGTTTTTTCTCCTTTGTTTTTTTAGTTTTTTTTCAAACGTATATTTCAATGCCAATTCCTCGATGATACCTGCTGTCAGATTACAACCAAAGGACAACTAAGGTTTCTAAGCAGTCCTGGAAATTCTTTGGCCGGAGCTTTAAAGTTGTTGGATGAGGCCACTATAACATAAAGAATTTCCCTGTTAGTCTCGGTGTAGTTGATTATTTCTTGTTTAAGCTGGCCGGTTTTGGCTAATAAACGATAGAATACGTTCTCCTCCACAAGTTGAAACAGAAAATCGTCAAGTGAATTTTTCGGTTCACCGGTTGTCTTTACGTATAAAACATCAAGTTCCGCTCCTATCCTTTTACACATGGTTACAGTGTTTGACAGTGTTTTACTGCTTATGCCCTCATCGGTAATTGCAAGGAGCACCCGTCTGTTTTCATTTAACGATTCATTTGACATGCCAGAGCCGATATCTTCAGTTTGTGGAATCTCTGAGAGCAGCTCCGCCACTTTCTTTTTGTTTATCTTTGGTGAATGTTTCTTAGTCACCTTGCCTCCGGATATTTAGTTTTCAAACTAACTTTGTATATCAAAATCTGTGCCAGGTATAAATTATCATTTTAATTCAGTCACTTACTATTAATACACCGACCTAAAATCATAGTTAGTGTTGCAAAATGTAACAGTTGTCACAATTTACCATAAAACAGGAGACAATAGATGATGTTGCATTTTTTAAATCACTATTGCATAATGCAACAATTAAGATTACTGTGATAACCAGATCCGGTTTCACTTGTGCAAAAGCTAAGTTGCAAAAAAACTTTCAGATTAATTATAATTGTCTCATTGTTCGAGATGTACTATACTTTGGAGGGCAGCTTAAAAAAACACAGGTGAATTCCTGAATGGAGTTTAGCCTGTATATTAATTAGTAAGGGAGGGGGTTATAAGTGAAAATCAGTGCTTCAGTAAATGTAATGGTGGTAGTTTTAATCCTATCTGCGCTTATGGGCGGATTTCTTGTGCGCCGTTCTGTGATGGACTTGACTAATGATGGCAGAATCGTAAATTTTGCCGGTAAAATAAGGGGCGGTACCCAAAGACTCATAAAACTTGAACTTGTAAAAAACCATGCAGAATCAGACAAATTAATCAGCTCGACCGAAAAAATCATAGCAGGTATCATAAACGGAGATTCATCATTAGGGATACCTAAGGTAGATAACGAGTTGTTTATCACAGGGATGAAAAAGGTTGAGTCGGAGTGGAAAAAACTGAGGCAAACCATAACAGAATCAAGAGCCAATCCAGCTCTTGTTGACCAATTAGTCAACGAGAGTGAGGTTATCTTCAAATTAGCTGACGATACCACAGCTGTTGCTGAAACTCTCTCCACTCATCATGTAAATCAGGTTCGTGACGTCATGGTATTAACACTTATCTTCAATATGCTTGTATTTGCCACCGTGTGGTTTCTTTCCAGAAGAAAAGTTCTGCATCCGATTAAACAACTCGCAGAACAGGTCAAAAACATTACCGACAAAGACCTCCGGGTTATAATAGGACATAAGAGCAACGACGAAATAGGACATTTGGCAGATGCTATGAACAATCTGATAGACTTTTTCAATGTGATAATAAATAACACCATAACATCTATAAACAACGTTGTAAACACGATGGATATAGTAAGAACAAAAACCGACAAAACAAGTGAGGGAGCAAAGGATCAACTATCACAAACTATGCAGATAGCAACAGCTTCAACTGAGATGAGTCAAACCATAACGGACATAGCAACGAATGCCGCAATGGCAGCGGGGACATCTTCAAACTCAATGACAATAGCAGAAAAGGGTAAAGACATAGCCTTTGGAGCAATAAACACTGTAAGTGTTGTACATGCTACGACCTCAGAGCTGGCTTCTCTCATAGGCACATTAAACAGCCGCGTAAATGAAATAGGCGACATCCTTGGCGTCATAAACGATATAGCTGATCAGACTAACCTTCTGGCCTTAAACGCAGCCATAGAAGCAGCCAGGGCCGGTGAACAGGGCAGAGGGTTTGCTGTGGTGGCAGATGAGGTAAGAAAACTTGCTGAAAGAACCAAGGTGGCAACAACGGAGATTTCCAGCAAAATAAATGCTGTTCAGTCGGAGTCTGACCGTACAACAAAATCCATGGAAAACGCCTCAATAGAAGTCGGCAAAACAACAGCGCTGATGAATCAGGTAGGGGATGTGTTAAACGACATAGTAAATTCTACCAGCGAGGTGCGTGACCAGATTACCACAATAGCTACCGCAATTGACGAGCAGGCGTGCACAACGGATGATGTTGTTCAAAATGTTGAAAAAACCTCTAATATAGCTCAGGAAATGGAAAGGGAATCAGTAGAGGTCATGAAAGAAGTCAATAAAATGATAGCCTCTGCAGAAGATCTCCGTAAAACTACTACCGGTTTTAAAACCAGAGGAGCTGAGCTCTTAGTGCTTGATTTGGCAATGACTGACCATCGTTTATGGGTAAACCGGATATTGTTTTGTCTAAAGGGAGGGGAACACATAGACCCAAACACACTCTTGGACCATACGATGTGCCGTCTTGGAAAGTGGTACTATTCTGATGGTAAGGATCTCTGCGGCCAGATGCAATGCTTTTGCTCTATGGAGCACCCTCATAAAAAATTACATGCCCTGGGCAAAGAGATAGTGACTGTTTATAACTCCGGAAACTCGCAAAAGTCACATGAAATGTTTGTAGAGCTTGAGAATCTTTCAAAAGCGATTATAGCTTCATTAAAAGAAACAAAACAAAACCTTTCAGGGCATTTAGTTGCTGGCGGACACTCAATGGTAAAAGCGATAGCAAACTAAAATTGAGGCAATACGGTTACTTGACTATTCATTCGTGTTGTTGCTACACTTATCATGTGTGTTTGCTCTTAAATGACAAAGGGGTGTTTTGAGAGTAAAGCAGTATGATTTGTTATTTACACTAATTTTAGCTATATAAACGAAATATTGAATTTGCCGGTAACCTTTTAATTTAGGAGAGAGTAAGACTATGGCAGTATCAACTATCCCAATACAAGGACAGCTCCTGGTGCAGGCCGGATTGGTCACAGAAAAGCAGGTGATGGAGGCCTTCGAACTTCAAAAATCAGAGGGCAAACGTCTCGGTTCCATGCTGACAAAATTAGGACATATAAAAGAAGAGGATCTTGCCGGATTTTACAGCAAACAGTACAAAGTGCCTTTGATAGATATAGGTAAATATCAGATAGATATAGCTCTCCTTAAAAAAGTTCCCTTTGAAAAGGCAAAAAAGCATGTAATGATACCAATTACCATGGAGGGAGAGGCCCTTAGACTTGTCATTGCCGACCCTTCAAACAACCCGGCAATTGAAGACGTTAAATTCATAACAAGGATGAAAGTGGCAATCCATGTGGCAACTGAGTCGTCAATCATTCATGCTATTGAACAGAACTATCCTAAGACAGACCAGCAGAAGTTAGTGCCGGAGGGGGTCAGGCCTGGCGCCAAGACAACTCTGGACATGTCGGAAATTAATAAGCTTCTGGGCAAGGTCACTCAGAACATTACCATTGTAGATCAGAAAGAGGATAAGATTTCCCTCACTGAGGCCGGTACAGCGCCTATAATACAACTGGTAAATGGAATTCTGATGAATGCCATAAGCGACAGAGCAAGTGATATCCACATAGAGCCATGGGAGAAGGAATTACGAGTAAGATATCGGATAGATGGAGTGCTAAAGCAGGCGTTTCCTCCATTTCCGGACTCCATAAAGAATCCTCTTATTTCCAGAATAAAAATAATGTCCCGTCTTGATATATCAGAGAGGCGCATTCCACAGGATGGACGTATAAAGCTCAAATACGAGGGGGGTGAGGTTGACTTCAGAGTTTCAACCCTACCGCTACAGTTTGGCGAAAAGGTTGTTATGAGACTTTTGGATAAATCCAATTTGAACCTTGATTTATCTGTTTTGGGCTTTGATGAAACGCAGCTTAATGATTTCATAGAAGCTATTGAGAAACCGTTTGGGATGGTTCTGGTAACAGGACCTACCGGAAGCGGTAAAACAACTTCTCTGTACTCAGGGCTTTCCCATCTTAATAAACCCGGCGTGAACATTATGACGGCCGAGGACCCGGTTGAGTACAATCTTGCCGGCATTAACCAGGTACAAGTCAAGCCCGATATTGGGCTAACCTTTGCAAACGCCCTGAGGGCCTTTTTGCGGCAGGACCCTGACATAATTCTGGTTGGTGAGATAAGAGACCAGGAGACTGCAGAAATTGGAGTTAAGGCAGCTCTTACCGGACATTTAGTGCTAAGCACCCTGCATACAAACGATGCGCCATCCACAGTCACAAGACTTTTAAACATTGGGATAGAGCCTTTTTTGATATCATCGTCTGTGGTTCTCATAGTTGCCCAGAGATTAGCAAGAAGGATTTGTAAAAGCTGTAAGATAGAAGATAAAAACGTCTCTGAAACTCTGCTTTTGAAAGCTGGTGTACCAAAGGCTGAAATCCCTGATTTTAAGTGTTTTGTCGGCAGCGGTTGTCCCGAGTGCGGTGATACCGGTTATAAGGGCAGGCTGGCCTTGCATGAGGTAATGCCGATGCGTGGTGAGCTGAAAGAGGTAATTCTTTCAGGGGGCACCTCTGAGGCCATAAAAAGAGAGGCGATAAAGCAGGGGATGTTGACACTCAGGCAGAGCGGTTTAAAAAAAGTTAAATTAGGGCTTACCACTATTGAAGAGGTCTTTAGAAACACCATTGGTGATTAAAATGATGTTAAAAACGAGGGTTTATAATGGCAAAACTTGTTACACTGCTTGAGGTACTATCCGATGAGGACATACAGTGGCTCTTGTCAACAGGGATTGAGGAAACAATTGGCCCCGATACTGTGGTCATACAAGCAGGTGAATACATCGAATACATATACATAGTTATGGAGGGCTCATTAGGTGTGTTTCTTGCTCAGGGGAACAAGCAGATAAACACAGTTGGACCTGGAGAGATTCTTGGGGAGATGTCCTACATTGAGGACACGCAAACATCCGCCACAGTTATGTCACTTGAGACTACGGTGCTTCTTAAAATATCAAGAGAATTCCTTGACAACAGGATAAGTGATGAGCCTGATTTTGGACGGAGGTTGTACAAAGGAGTCAGCATCGCGGTGTCACAAAGACTTCGGCAAGCCATGTTACGGGTGGACTACATGCTTGATATGATAGAAAAGGCAAAAATATGGCATATATGATTACACGTATATGGAAAGAAAAAAATATATAGTAGCAATTACCGGAGCAAGCGGCTCATTGCTTGCGATAAGGTTTATAGAGGAGCTTTTAAAAACCGCCGAGGTACATTTAGTAATTTCGTTTTCAGCGTTCAGAGTGATTAAAGATGAAACCGGAAATGACTGGGAGCCGGCAACCCACTCAAAGTTAAAAGACTATTTTAAAAGTGAATATTTGCATTATAATGAAGAGGGGGATATGTATGCTCCGCTTCTTAGCGGCACGTTTTTAAATGACGGGATGGTAGTGGTTCCCTGCTCTATGAAGACTCTTTCTGGCATATCAAACGGCTATGGAGAAAGTATAGTTCTAAGGGCGGCAGATGTAACATTAAAGGAGCGCAGACGGTTAATAATAGTCCCCAGAGAGATGCCTTTCAGTGCTATACATCTTGAAAACATGCTGAAACTTTCCCGCCTTGGTGTTACCATAGCACCTCCTGTGATGGCGTTTTATACAAAGCCTCAATCTGTGGATGATATGATAAATTTTATAATAGGAAAACTCCTCGATAATCTCTCTGTGCCTCATAATTTGTTTAAAAGATGGGGAAATTAGCGAAAAGGCCTTTTCATCTTACCACACTTTTCATAAAATCTATCCAAATTGGTAAAGCTGCTTTGCTGCCGGCCTCTCCCTCGCCTATGCTTGTGTGGTCATCTCTGCCTACCCAGACACCTACTGCATACTTGTCATCAAATCCGATAAACCACGCATCAACGTAATCATCCGTAGTGCCGGTTTTACCGTAAACGACTCTGTTTAGTGACTTTGCAGATTGCGCCGTACCCTCTGTCACAACAGCACTCAACACCTCGTGCATCTTTTCAAGCGTAGAGTTATCCAGCACAGGTTTTATAACTGGCGTTATGTTCTCAACAGCTAAACCATATCTGTTCACTATCTGCGTGTAAGATATAGGTTCATGTAAGTTTCCGTCTGAAAAGGCACAGTATGCTGAGACTAGTTCCAGCAGATTGACCTCCGATGCGCCAAGAGCTGAGGGCAACCGCGGGCGTATCACACTCTTTATCCCTACAAGGCGTGCCGATTCCACCACTCGTTCCATGCCGACCTTGTTTGCCAAAGACACTGTGGCCACATTCAGAGACCGTGCAATGGCAGATTTAAGCGTAACAGTGCCATAGTACCTTCTTGTGTAGTTATGCGGAGTCCATGGCTCTCCTTTTTTTTGAAAATACGTCACCTCTCTGTCTTCTACCGTATCTGAGGGTTTATAACCATATCTGAAAGCTGCAAGATATACAAAGGGTTTAAATGATGACCCAGGCTGCCTCATAGCCTGCGTTGCACGGTTAAACTGAGTCTCCCAAAAATCCGTACCACCAACCATGGCTTTTATCTCACCGGTTTTTATCTCAACTGCCAAAAGAGCTGCCTGCACGCCTTTGATATCACGTTTAGCAAATGCTTCAATAGCATTTTCAATAGCCTTTTCCGCCGTATTTTGCATATTCATATCAAGTGTAGTGTAGATTTTAAGCCCTGAGGTATAAAGGCTGTCACCGTACTTTTGCTCAAGAACCCCCTTTATATATTCCACAAAATACGGGGCCTTGTAGCTGGGGGATTCCAGATGTTTGGGAATTGGTTCGGCTAACGACTCCTTGTATTTGTTATCAGAGATGAAGCCGTTTTCGTACATCAGCCGGATAACGGTGTTTCGCCTTGAAAGGGACCTCTGCGGCTCTTTAAAAGGAGAGTACGTTGAGGGAGCTTTGGGAATGGCAGCAAGCAGTGCTGCCTCGGCAATAGTTAACTCCTCTGTCTTTTTACCAAAATAGGTAGAGGATGCCGCCTCTATTCCGTATGTTCTGCTGCCAAAGTATGCCTGATTAAGGTACAGTGACAGGATTTCGTCTTTTGTATAGCGTCCCTCGATTTGAAACGCTATTGCAATCTCTTTAATTTTTCGAGAGAGGCTTTTTTCTGGTTTCAAAAACAGCATTTTAGCTAACTGCTGAGTTATCGTGCTCCCGCCCTGCACAATAGTGCCAGCCCTCATGTTTTCTATAAATGCCTTTACAACCCTCTGAAAATCCACTCCGAAGTGTTTATAAAAACGAACATCCTCAACGGCAATAAATGCTTTTTTCACATGCTCAGGAATCTTATAAGACGGTACAAAACGTCTTCTTTCTATAAACACCTCAGCCAGAAACTCACCGTTTGTGGAAAATATCCTTGAGGACTCAAGCGGAGTGTACTCCTCAAGTAGTTTCACCTTAGGTAAATCCGAAATGCTCCACAGGATAAAACCCCCGGCTCCCCCTATTGTCAGAGAGGCTACAAGCGCAAAAATCAAGAGCACTTTTTTAACAAAACTCAGATATGGATTTTTAGTATCACCTGAAAATAAATTGTATAGAATGCTTAAAAAAGTGGTAAATCTGAGATACAACTTATTTTTAATAAAATAGACCTCGCGTACTTTGGCTAATATCAACTCAGGATCAAGGGGATCAGCCATGCACATATCGGCGCGTATTCCCATATCTGTGAAAATGTGCTCCGTGTATGGTTCACAAAGGACTATTATTGCAGATTTCGGGAGCTTACTTCTGAGAGAGCCAACTATTGTGTAGTTTTTGGAAAAGTGGTACTTTGAATCAAATATAATAATAGAGGGAGCATGCTTTGATACTGTCCTTTCAAGGTCAAACACTGTTTTGATAAGCTTAGCCTTAAGAGCACCGCTTTCAAGTATTTTAAGGAGCAGGTTGCCCCTTGTTTTATCTATGGAAAAGACAACAACAGCAACAGCCATTAAATATCAGGATTCCTCTGAAAGGGCCATGTACAGCGCGCCCTTGGCAGTGGAATTAAGAGGGTCCTCGGCAATTCTTACTGATGATATCTGAACAGGCAGACTGACGTTCTTAAGCGCTCTTTCAAACCGTTCCTTTAAGCCATTAGCCAAAGCGCCGCCTCCACTTATGACAAGAGGCACGGGTTTTGCAAATCTCGGCACTTTATCCGAGGAGGCTAACACCTGCTCCAGACTCTGTGTAAGATGTAATAAGAGATCGTCATAGAATATTTGAAGGGCTGTTTCCACCCTGTTTCTGGGTTCACGCGTAAGACTCAGTTCTTTTTCCTTTATCAATTTTATTTTTGTCTGGGACTCTCCCAACGTTCTGCCAACCATCGAGTCAATGTAATCCCCGCCCTTTTGAATGCTGTAGGAAAGAATCGGCACAGCCATATAAGCAAGACAGACGTTACACATGCCGCCCCCCATGCTGATTCCAATACCGGTGTAGTTGTCGTTTGACAATTCAGCAGTTATGACGGCTAAACCCTCGTTTACAGAAATAGGTAAATATCCCATACCTTCAAGGGTGCGCTTCATGACGGTTTCATGATAGAGCACCGATATTCGTGTATCAACCGGTTCACCGGGCACACTGAACGCTATGACCTCACCGGGTTTTTTAGGCGGCGGGAGCATAGTTTTCATAATAGCTGCTATAACATTTATTCCCTCATCTTCTTTAGGGCTTAAAAGTCCTCCCTCAATGGGACGGCGCGTGCTTGAGTTAAAAGTTGCGGCAAACATATCGGAGGAATTCCCGATTATATAAAACTGTCCGTTCCTTGCAAAATACATGATTTCATTTTTTGCAAACACCTTACCGGTAAACTTAGATCTCGGCACTGCAAAGAAGGCATTAAGTTGTTTAACTGTTTGAACAGCGCCGCTTCTCATCTTTGCAAGCACTATGTTGGATGTTCCTATGTCTAACCCTGCAGGTCCCACCAACTGAGAGTTTTCCGTTTGCCGATCCCGTTCTGAGGCATTCCTTTTACCCGTATCCATTAACTTAACGCTATCGCTTATTTCAGCCATCTCTTATATCCTCTTTATTTTTAAAGTGAGTGGTATAACTCTTGAATTAAAACGCCTCTCTGACACTGTTTCTGTCATAGTCACGGCAGTATTATACCAAAACACAAGAAATGAATTCTATATGGCAAAAAAAAAAATGATGTCATGGGAAAGGGATGAGACACCCCCTCTTGTAAAACATCCTTTCCCTTACTTTACTTTTCCACAACTTTCTCCGGTATGTTGACCTTTATATAGAGATCACGTAGCTGCTTTTTATCAACCTCGGATGGAGCGCCGCTTAGCGGGCAGACTGCTTTTTGAGTCTTTGGGAATGCTATCACGTCTCTGATAGACGTTGCTCCGACCATTATCATTATCAGCCTGTCAAGGCCAAGGGCAAGGCCGCCATGCGGCGGTGCTCCGTGCTTTAGAGCGTCAAGAAGAAATCCAAATCTCTCTGTGGCCTCCTCAGAGCCGATTCCTATCATTTCAAATATCTTTTTCTGAAGCTCCGGACTATGAATACGAATGCTGCCGCCTCCAATTTCCGAACCATTTAACACTATATCGTATGCCTTTGATTTAATGCCTGATAAATCAGTGGCTCCGGTTGTCATTATTGCCTCAATATCGGCATCAGAGGGTGATGTAAACGGATGATGGATTGCTACAAAACGGTTTTCGTCCGTGTTGTATTCAAAAAGCGGAAAGTCCGTTACCCATACAAAGCGATTCTTATTTTCTATTATGTTGGCGCGCTTTGCTGTTTCAAGCCGCAGCCGGCCTAAAACTTCATTTACCGTTTTTCCATTATCTGCCACAAAGAGCATCATATCCCCTGGGGCGGCCTGAAGTTTGTCAGCCATAGCGCGCATGGTGTCCTCTTTAAAAAACTTGGCTATCGGGGACTCAAACCCGTCCTTAACTTTTATCCATGCCAGTCCCTTAGCTCCATAGGACTGCACCTCAGAGGTCAACACATCCACCTCTTTGCGGGAAAGCCCGGCCATTCCTTTTCCCAGTATTGCTTTTACCCTGCCACCTGAGTTTAATACATCAAGAAAGACCTTAAAGTCGCTCTGTAACGCCTCATTAGCCATATCCACAAGCGGCAGCCCAAATCTCAAATCAGGCTTATCACTGCCATATGTTTCCATTGCATAGCCGTAAGTCATACGCACAATTGGCGTTACTATATCCTCGCCGTTTATTTCCTTAAATAACCTCTTTAGCAGGCCCTCAACAAGCCCCATCACGTCATCCGCCTCAACAAATGACATCTCAAGGTCAACCTGTGTGAATTCAGGCTGACGGTCGGCTCTTAAGTCCTCATCCCTGAAACACCTGACAATCTGAAAATACCTGTCTGCTCCAGCTATCATAAGTATCTGTTTAAACAACTGAGGGGACTGAGGGAGAGCAAAAAACGCTCCGGGATTAGTCCTACTTGGCACAAGGTAATCTCGTGCGCCCTCAGGCGTGGATTTTGTTAACACCGGAGTTTCTATCTCAAGAAATCCCTCACCGTCCAGATAATCACGGATTAGTTTACAGGCCTTGTGGCGCGTTATCAGATTTTGCATCATCTCCGGCCTTCTCAGGTCAAGGTATCTGTACCGAAGCCGTAGCGACTCCGAGGCATCTTTGGCCTCCTCAATGGTAAAGGGAAGCGGTTCACACCTGTTTAGGATGGTAAGTGTCTTTACGTAAATTTCCACCATTCCGGTTGGAATGTCAGGATTTTCCGTACCCTCAGGTCTTTTTCTAACCTCGCCGGTTACTGAAATCACATATTCGCCTCTAAGCTGATGCGCCGACTCATGCGTTTCCGCACTTACGTCAGGGCTAAAGACCAACTGCACTATGCCGCTTCTGTCCCGTAAATCAGCAAATATAAGACCTCCGTGGTCACGGCTCCTAAACACCCATCCGCTTAGGTTTACCTCTGTCCCAATGTCCTCCGATGTCAGCCTCCCGCATCCCTTAGTCCTAAACATCTCTGGTTTTCCTCCTAACTCGTCTCTTTCCGGTATCTATGGTGTCTATTTTTACAAAAGTCATTTTTGGTTTTTTAGGTTTTCTTTCTGTATCCGTCCTATGTTTGGTCTCAGATGGTTTAGCAGTACCTGTTTTGTCAAAAGAGAAAGGTCTGTCCTTAGAAAATGGTCTCTCTTTAGATTTACCGGTTTTATCAAAAGAAAATGGTTTTTTCTCAGCCGGTTTCTCTGCTTTCTCAAAATGAGATGCTCTCCTGTCAGTCGGTCTCCATGGCCTTTCAAAGGAAGATGTTTTCTTTTCAGATGGCTTATCTGCTTTCTCAGAAGGCGGCGGCTGTTGTGCTTGTTTGTCGGGATTTCCGGTTTCATCAAACAGTGATTTTAACTCTTTTGGCGTAAGAAGTGACCATTGACCGGGCTTCAGAGAGCCAAGTTTAATGCCGTTTATAGCGACACGTTTTAGTTTTGCCACGGGGTGTTTGAGCTGCTGGAGCATTCTCCTTATCTGCCGCTTTCTGCCCTCAAACAGGGTTATCTCTATCCACGTGTTAGACTCCGTGTCGGTGTCCTTGAGCCTTCTTACCTCAGACGGTGCTGTCATTCCGTCTTCAAGCATAACGCCTTTTCGGAGCTTTTCCATTACAGCATCAGAAAACTCCCCTTTTACTTTAACATGATATCGTTTAGGGATTTTTTTAGACGGGTGAAGCACCCTGTGCGTAAGCTCTCCGTCATTGGTCAGAAGCAATAACCCCTCAGAGTCATAATCAAGCCGCCCTACAGGATACACTCTTGCGCCGATGCCCTCAATAAATTTAAGAATCGTGCGACGGCCTTCAGGGTCCTCAAGAGTTGTCATCACCTGCCGGGGTTTATAAAATTTAGCGTAAACCTTCTCTGCTGCATTGCCAGCGTGTAAGAGTTTGCCGTCAAGTTTTATGTGGTCAGAAGATAAGTCCGCCTTATCTCCCAATTTTACAACCTTGCCGTTTAACGTTACACGGCCCTCTTCAATCATTTCCTCCGCTTTTCTCCGTGAGGTTATGCCAAGCGAGGATATTATTTTTTGAATTCGTTCTTCCATGCTATAATTTTAACATAAAAACGTTTGTTTTTAATGATTTTTTTTAATTTAGAGGGTTTCTTTATTTTCATGGTATAATAACGATATTTTGAAGAGGAGGTGTAAATGAGTGAGATTATCTTTATAGTTGAGAAGAGTATAGAAGGCGGCTTTTGTGCTCATGCACTCAATTACTCTATAATCACAGAGGCCAATGATCTGGCTGAACTGAAAATAAACATTAAGGATGCTATTCAATGCCATTTTGACAACGAAGGGGAGGTACCAAAAGTAATCAGGCTTCATATGGTTATAGAGGAAGTATTTTCTTATGCCTAAAATACCAAGAGACTTGTCTGGCAGAGACCTTGCAACGCTTCTGAGTAAGTACGGATATGAGATAACCAGACAAAGCGGCAGCCACATCCGATTGACCTCAACTTATGGAAATGTAAAACATCATATAACCATTCCTGATCACTCACCATTAAAAATCGGCACTCTTGGCAATATCCTTCGAGACCTCGCACAAGGACTTAATCGTGATAGAGAATCGTTGATAGCGGAATTGTTCAAGGACTACTGATGTCCGAAATGGACAAAGACATGAAGATATCCAAAACAGTGTTTGCTGTGTTAATTCTTTCCTTGCCGTTATTATTAAACTTTGGATGCGGAAAGAAATCGCGCCTTGAGGGCAAGGTGGTGGATGGCAAAAACAGACCGATTGCCGGCGTGAAGGTAATAGCCAGGCAAAACGAGCCTGTTGAAGGATATGAGCAATTTGAGTCAACCACAGGCTCAGACGGCAAATTCACTTTTAAGAAGTTATACCCTACCGCATCCTACACACTGTCAATCTGGCATAAGGACTGGAAAACCGATACAACTATGACCACAGAGGCCGCACCTGAGGGGGAGACAACCCTCTTACAAGAGCCTCTGAAGGTACTGATGACAGTTGACAACGAGGGCATAATTACTGACACTGCCACAAGACTTCAGTGGTACGTTGGCTCTGATAATGATACAAATTGGGATGAGGCAAACTTGTGGGTAAAGAGCCTCTCAGTTGGTGGAGGGGGTGGCTGGCGTATGCCTGCCAGAGCAGAACTGAGAGGTTTTTATGATGCTGGCATGGAGTTTGACCATTGGGTATGGTCAGGCGAGATTTATAGCCCGTCTGAGGCGTGGGCCTTCTTATTTTACAATGGCTATGATGTTTACAATGACCGCAGCGACTCCGCCGGAGGCAGGGCTTTTGCGGTACGTAACCGATGACTGTCATGACTATGGCTTTTTTTATATTTTTTGCAACCTATACCACTGGATGATTTGGGAGAGAACCTGTTAAAATAACTTCAGGAATTTTAGATTCGTGTTTTACATACAGGTTTTATGTGAATAAGGCTTCAGAGAATATATATTTTGTTTTGATTGAGCCCAAAGAGCCCGGCAATATAGGGGCATCTGCCCGGGCTATAAAAAACATGGGATTTTCTAATCTAATTTTGGTAAACCCAGAAGGGCACCTGACTATAGATGCCTACCTGTTTGCCCACGGCGCTGAGGATGTCCTGGAGCAGGCTGTTGTCTGCACGAGCTTTGAAGAGGCGGTGGGACAGATGCACCTTGTCATAGGATTGTCAAGGCGTTTTGGTAAAACACGCGGTGTTTTTAAGCCTGTTAACGAGGCCGCTAAGACCATACTCTCCAGTGCTTTAGAGGGCAAGGTAGCATTTCTCTTTGGACGTGAGAACAATGGACTTAACAACAAGGAGGTGGAATCCTGCGCCTTTATTGCTTTTATTCCGACCTCCAACGCTCAACCCTCGCTTAACCTGTCTCAGGCAGTCCTTCTTACGGCATATGAGCTTTCAAATATTTTTGTATTAGATTCCACTTTTAAGGTAAAACCAAAGGCCACCACTTATCAGTTGACTCAACTGTATGGTAGAATCGAGGATACTCTTAATGCGGCAGGGTACGGTAACCGCGGCAGCCATGATCTAAAGTCAGAGGTTATGCGAAACATAAAACACCTGCTTGGCCGTTGTGGTATGATGGTGTGGGAGGTTGATATGATTCACGGAATACTTAGTTATATAAACAATAAAATCTCAGAGGAGGGTTAGCTTCAGATGTACAACTTGACAGGTGCTGTATTAAGCATATTTCTTTTGTTAGCAGGTGGAAATACTTTTGCTGCAGGGACTTTCTCACTTAATGATCCCTCAAGGCAAATCATAGGAGTTGAACAGTCATACAAGGTGACTGATAAAGAAGATACACTTCATGATATTGCACTTGCTTATGGAATAGGTTATAACGCCATAGTTTCCGCAAACAGTAGCGTGGATCCGTGGCTTCCTGATGTCGGCTCAACCATCAGAATCCCCACACGATGGATTATCCCGGAATTCCTAAACGAGGGAATTCTCATAAATCTGGCAGAGATGAGGCTTTACTTCTTTTTTAAATTCAAAGATCACAAGTTTGTCAAGACCTTTCCCATAGGAGTAGGCGATGAGGGATATTCAACCCCAGTTGGTACACTCCATGTAGCGGGCAAGGTAGTTAACCCAGTGTGGAAAGTGCCTCAGCACATACGCGATGAGTATCCCCATCTGCCAGCCTTAGTACAGCCGGGACCTGACAATCCTCTTGGCAAATACTGGCTACAGCTTTCAATAAGAGGCTATGGCATTCACGGCAACAACATAGCTTATAGTGTTGGCCACAGGGCAAGCAGCGGCTGCATAAGAATGTACAACGATCAGGTAGAGAATTTGTTTGAATATGTTAAGGTTAATGATATAGTGAAAATCATTTATGAGCCGGTAAAAGTAGCAAAACAGGACAATAAAGTATATATTGAAGTTCACAACAACTACAACGAGGACAACATAACCAAAGGAGAAGTACTATCTGAGTTAGCCTTTAAGAAACTTAGTGGGAAAGGCCTGCTTAAATACGTTGATACCGGCTTACTAAACAGTGCAATTAAGGAAGCAACAGGCCTTCCCACCGTAATTTCTAAATAAAAGAGTTTTTTAGTGCTTTTTTAAGCCCTTTTTGAAACCCTTTTCGCATTTCTCAGCGGCTCTTTCAGCCTTTCTTGCTGACTCTTCAGCGCTTGTAGCTGCTGCTGATGCTTTCTTAGCTGCTGAATCTGCTCTGTCTGCTGCCATTTTGGCCTCATCGGCTGATTTCTGAGCACTAGCCTTTACGCCATCAAGATAAGCCTTATCATCTTTGCTTAACTCATAGGTACAGCCAAACGTTACGAGCGTAAATCCTAACAACAGTAATAACGTGATGTGTTTCATACGTTACCCTCCCTTTTAAAGGTTTTTTCATGATAACCGCCTGAACGTGCGGTTTTTAGCAAGCCGTTGTACAGCATAATATGGAGTTATCTTAAAACAACTGATTAAAATAAATCAAGTGTTTTTTTTATAATTTGTGTTAACACCTGCCTTACTGAGCACTCTTTAACTCAGCGTAAACCTCTTCAACGTCAGTTTGCAGTGCTATAGTCCTTGAAATTGAAGTCAGTAATATAACATTACTAACCATTGCAACTCAGATACAGCACCTTTTCCTGATGCTTCAAGTGTTCTGATTTTGCCTTCCTCACTCAGGCAAATCCTTTATTGAGTTTCGTTAAGAAATTGAGTTTCGTTAAGAAATTGGGTTTCGTTAAGAAATCTGGCAAATTTATCAGAAAATGATTGTGCCGAGAAATGTTGTTCAACCGTGGAACGTCCGTTTTTAGCAATATTAGATGTAGTTGAGGATGAATTCTCTAACAGTCTGGCAATGGAATCAGCTAAAGCTGCCGGATCATTTTGATTAACTAAAAGCCCATTATGGTTATTCGTAATAATCTCGGGAATTCCCCCGACATTAGACGCTATCACAGGAATTTCCATAGCCATCGCTTCTATCAGAGAAAATCCAAATGATTCAAGCCCTGACGTCGGTAAGACAAAAATATCTATGGCGCTGTATAGAAATGGCATATCGGTTCTGAACCCTGTAATAGTCACCATCTGTGAAATGTCATTGCTTGCCGCCTCACGTTCAATAACTTCTTTAAGAGGCCCATCGCCTATAAAAAGCAAATGAAGATGTGGAAACTTTTTTAGCAGAATGACAAATGAATTAAACAGAACTAACCCTCCTTTGTCTGCAGACAACCTGCCGGAGGTCCCTATGACTACCCTGTCGGGAGTTATCGAAAGGGATTTTTTTGTTTCTAAGCTATTGAACTTTGACCTGTCAAAAACAGACAAATCCACACCGGAATAGATAACCGTTACTTTTTCAGGTTTTACACCGCATTCGGTAAGCGCTGCTTTAACGGCGCCACTGACTGCGATAACATGGTCACAAAGCCATGTTATCAACAAATTAGTAACATATTTCAACTTGTTTGCCTGATGCCGGACTATTATAAACTTAGTCCTTAGCAAAATAGAAACAAATGCAACATGCCAATACTCTTTACCAAGATTTGAGACTATAACATCTACCCCATGCTTATATACAATGTAAATAAGCCTGAACAGTGCAACAATATCCATGAAATTTTTTAATTTAAGATGATACACAGGTACGCCTGCTATAGCGCAATTTTCATAAATCGGGCTTTCCTTTGGGCACCCCACAATTACATTTATTCCTGAATGAATAAGCGCTCTGGCAAGAACTGTTCCGTGAGAAGCGATGCCGCTCCACTTAGTGTTTGTATATAAAAAAAGGACTTTCTTCATCAGTGTTTTAGCTTTCCATCATAAGAGTAATTTGTATGAAAATGCAATCGGGCCTGTATTAAGTTTAATTGACATACGGTTAAACTCATAAGGGTTGTCGCCTGCTCTGATATAACCTTTTTTAGTGGTAAATGAGGCTTTAAAACCCGCCCGTTTCACACTTGCCGTAACCCTGTCATCGTAGCCTCCATACGGATAACAAAAAAAATCTATAGGAGTAGCCAATTTTGACTCAATATCGTCTTTTGAACCCCTGATTTCTGCCTCAAGTTCGGAGTCGGATAGTTTAGGCAAGTCCGGATGTGTCCTTGAGTGGGCGCCAAAGTCAATTGCATTTTCTTTTAAGAAGTTAATATCATTCCAATCCATCAGTTCCCGTCTTTCGTTTACATAGCCGCTGTCCCACGCATTATGCTTACCAGCCAGGGATGACACAAGAAAAACGGTAGCCGGAAACTTGTATTTATCTAAAATGGGAAAAGCAAACTCCAAAAAACTCTTAAATCCGTCATCGAAAGTTATGGCTACTAACTTTGAGTTAGAGGGTTGCCCCAGTGAAAAAGCCAAAATATCGTTCAGTCTTACTACGTTATACCCAAAAGTTTTCAAGTAATACATTTGAAAAGCAAACATTTTAGGCGTAACGTAAAGACCCGGCAGCCTGACACTCTTTTTGGGCATACCAATACAATGATAAGTTAAAACAATAGCTCTCTTCATAATTTAAGTTAAAACAACAGCTCTTTACTTAATCCTGTGTATATATATTATAACATTATTAACAAAATAAAATGTTGAAAAAAAAATTTTTAGGTACAAATTGACAATTGAAATTCTCCGCTGTTATAATCATACAGGCTTTAGGCAAGGAGATCCTGGGTAGCTCAGTTAGGCAGAGCGGGTGGCTGTTAACCACCTTGTCGGGGGTTCGAATCCCTCCCCAGGAGCCAGATAACCGCTGTTACAACTACATTAGAGACGGCAAGAAGGAGCGGCTTATAAAATGAAAAATCCACTGATAGAAGGCATGATAATACCGCTTCTGACTTCTGTGCATGTAGTGAGTGTTTTAATATGGATAGGCGGTGTTGTTTTTGTTACGACAATCGTATTTCCAATGATATTGCGCATGGAGGATTCCATGGAAAAAGTCATGTTTTTTCAGGGGACTGAGCACAGATTTGCAAAAATAGCAAAAGTATGCGTTCTAATTGTTGGTTTAACGGGCGGGCTTCTTGTATATTTAAAAGGCTTTTTAAACGCTTTTTTTCACAAAGAAGGTTTATATCTGACATTAATGTTGTTTCTATGGATAGTGTATTTGATAGTGCTTACCTTTGAGAAAAGGCTTTTTAAAATAATATTTAAAGGGCAGGCTCAGCACGATACAAAAAAAATGTTTGTCCGTCTTACTTTGTTTCACTGGATAGTTATGTTAGTCAGTCTGTTTGTAGTATTGTTCAGTGTTTATCAGGGTCACGGAGGTAATTTTTAGCGGGAAAATATGCCGATTTTATTATTTAGAATATTTTTCGTTTTTTTTTATTTAGCGATTACTGCTAACATAGCTCATAGCTTTGATAGTAATTGGATTAAGTTAGATGCGGGAATGGAATTTGCCGAATTTGAAGCATTGGCAGACTCAACTGGCGATAATGTAAAAATATCTGCTTTAAGAGTAAATCCCACAAATTATGAGTTAAAATTATTTACCATCGCTGACTTAGGGGGCATGAGCATGAGTGCCAAAGAATGGGCTAAAAAGTATAAACTTTTAGCGGTAACTAATGCCGGAATGTATCAGGAGGATGGTAAGACAAATGTTGGCTTTATGAAAAGTAAGGGACATGTTCTTAACTCTCGTATTTCTAAAGCGTATAAGACAATGCTGGTGCTTGAGCCAAAAGATAAAAATGACCGTGAGTTTCAGATTATTGACATGGAATGTGAAAAAGATGACAAAAAAATAGACAGATACATGACTGTGATACAAAACATCAGAATGATAAACTGCAATCAGGAAAACGTATGGACGCCGCAAAGTAACTCATGGAGCGTTGCAGCTTTAGGAATGGATAAATCAGGAAACATTCTTTTTTTAATGTCAGTGACTCCTCTTAGCGTGCATGACTTCATTAAGATATTATTGCAGCTTCCTTTAAAAATTCATGTTGCGATGTATTTGGAGGGAGGCAAGCAGGCGTCATTGTATATAAACGCCGGTGGCAGAGAAATTGAACGGGCTGGTAACGTGGGCGTAAATCTAAGCAGTAAAAACACCGGCGATCCCTTTTGGCCAATTCCAAACGTGCTCGGACTGGTTAAAAAGAAATGATTGCCAGACAGCTACATTTGGAAAGTATATAAGCTTATATGAGGTTTTTTATTATTTCTGCGATGATTTTCAACTGTTTTTTTTATGTTTGCCGAAACTAACCTCCGTTATGAAAAAATAATCTTTGAGGATGCTGTGCAGAGGGGAGGTTTATAATTTAATGGCGGATAATACATGAAAAGTTCGACATCAAAAGCTATGGTTTCAAGGCTGCCGAAATCAACTGCATCTTTATCCTCTGTTTTCAAGATGGTAGTGTTGTGTGTTTTGTTTATTGACCTCTTTGTTGCCACATCGGGGGTGGTATATTTGCGCTATAGCAAACATCAGGCAGAGCAACGCGCGGCTCCGGCCTCTCAAAACATATCACTGGTGCTTGAGCGGTACTTAAATGGATTTATTGGCAAAATAGACATTATTTTAATTGATATTTCGGATGAGATAAGTAATATGCTCCGTAACGGCGCCATTGATAGCAAAGAGCTAACCTCATTTTTGACTCAATACCAAAGATATCTGCCTGAGATTGAAACTCTGACAATAGCAGATGCACATGGAATTGTAACCGGTAAACCACAAGAGGCCAAAATAAACATCTCAGACCGTGATTTTTTCATTGCAGCACAGAGCAGTCCTAAAGGCACACTAATAATATCAAAACCGATGTTTGTACCCTTCAGCAAGAAATGGATACTCACACTTGCCAGACATATAAATAATCCCGATGGCACCTTTGGCGGTATCGTTTATGCAAACATTGCACTGGAACACTTAATTAAAGTTTTCGCCACTATCGATATCGGACCACACAGTGGGATAAGTTTACGTGATAATGAGATGGCAATCATTGCCAGATATCCTCAATCCAAAGTGGCAGGCAGTGATATTGGAAATAAGATTTTATCTCCTGAATTTAAAAGACTCTTAGAGACAGGTCAAACAAGCGGAACATTTTTTACTCCAACCAGCTTTGATAATATATCTAAATATGTTTCTTACAAAAAAATAGCCGGCTATCCACTTTATATCACTATTGGTATTGCATCTGAGGATTACCTTAAAGAGTGGAAACATGAATGCATCGTTACACCGGCACTAATTATTATACTTATTCTTGGAACTCTCATATTTTTGTATTTTGTCCACAGATATATCATATACAGTAAAAAAATAGAGAATGCTCTGACAGAAAGCCATAATCAATTGCAGGAGATAATTGACAATACAATTGCCGTTATTTTCCTTAAAGACGTACAAGGCCGTTATATACTCATTAACAGCCGGTATGAGATGCTTTTTCATATAACCAAAGATGCCGTCATCGGTAAAACCGATTACGATATTTTTCCAAAAGAGGCGGCAGATAGTTTCAGGGCAAACGACAGTGAGGTTATAGAAAAGAACATGCCCTTAAGTTTTGAAGAGATAGTTCCACATGAAGACGGCATACATATTTATATATCCATAAAGTTTCCCCTGTATGATGTCGGCGGCAAAATATATGCCGTATGCGGCATAGCTACTGATATTACACGGCGAAAACGCATGGAGGATGACCTTAATACAAAGACAGAACAACTGCAATCGATGGCTAAAGAGCTGGAAAAAATGGTTGCTGATGAGATAAAGCTAAGACATCAAAAAGAACAACTGCTGGTTCAACAATCTAAGATGGCAACCATGGGTGAGATGATAAGTATGATAACTCATCAGTGGAAGCAGCCCTTAAACGCTTTATCCATTAATATATTCGACATAAAGGATGCATTTGAATTTGGTGAACTCAATAACGAATATATAGATAAAATGGTAAAGACATCAAAAGAACAAATCAACTTTATGGCAAAAACGATTGATGGTTTTAGAAATTTCCTGTTACCCAATAAAGAGAAGACCACCTTTAACATTTTAGATACAATTAATGATTTGTTATATATGTTCGGGAACTTATACAGGAAGGATAATATAGAAATATCAACAGAGGTATTGTGTGCAGAATCTAATCTAATCTTTACGGGTTATTCAAATGAATTAATGCAGGTGGTTCTTAATATTTTAAATAACGCAAAAGATGCGATACTAAGCAGACGTAAAAAAGACAGCCCTGACTTTAAGGGCCAGATAAAAATAGTTATCTCTGAGTCGGGGGGTAACGGTGTTGTCTCAATAACAGACAATGGCGGAGGAATCTCAGAAGAGACTATAAATAAAATCTACGAACCGTATTTCTCTACCAAAAAACAAGAGGGAGGAACAGGGCTTGGGCTTTACATGTCAAAAACAATAGTTGAGACAAATATGGGAGGTACGCTATCAGTTAGAAATATTAATGGAGGCGCTGAGTTTTTGATAAGTTTGAATATAAAACAGACACAAACAGGTGATATGTTATAATTTCACATGACTTGAAAATTATTATTGTTTTTTCAGATTTACCTCAATTACGCTGGTTTTGGAGTGATACCGCAAGCCCGTTAAGTCTCTTAACGATTGATTCAATATCAGCGTGATTACTGAGCTTAATCATATAGATGAGTTGTCTGATAAAGTCTGTAGCTTCTATAATTATTTTGATTGATTGTTTGTCAGGAATGATTTTTCGTTCCCTCAGGACATGCAAAACATCCTCAACAGCATGTGCAAGCTGCTCTATCTTACTAAGTTTTAAAAGGTTAGCTCCGGACTTGATAGAATGGGCGTCTCTGAATATTTGGTTAATACTGCTTTCAAAAGAGGTGCTACCTTCTTTAAGCTTAAGAAGTAAAGAATCTACCTCATGGAGCCGGTTTATCGTTTCCATCCCAAATGTTACTAATAAATCTGCATCATTTTCAACGCTTACCATAATTTTGCCTAAACTAAAGCTAACTTTTCTTCTATGAGTTTTATAGCCCTTGCCGCCATTTCATCTAAATCCGGCTTTGACACCTGATCATCTGCCCCCACCGATTCCCCCTTGTGGCGCAACTCGGTTGTGATAAGGGATGAATACAGAATTACAGGGATTTTTTGCAAATAAGGGTCTTGCTTTATGTGTTTAGTCAGGGTATAGCCATCAAGAAGCGGCATCTCTATATCGGAGATTACAATGTCTATATATTCAAAAATGCCTTTACCCTCGGCTGCTCCGGTTTTTCCAAGCTCCTTTAGATAGTCAAGGGCCTGCTGGCCGTTGTCTAACAATTTTGTTTTAAAATTGGCTGCCTCCATGTTTCTTCTGATTATCTCCCGAATTGTTTCTGAGTCATCCACAATAAGTGCCCGGTACTGCGTCTGTGCCCTGACTGTGGTCCTCCATGTATCCATCGAGGAGTGGGGGTCTAAATCCGAGATGATATGCTCAAGATCAAGGAGTTGTATGAAATGGTCTTTGGCATACACCATGCCTACGATTGCCTTTGAACCCAGATGCGATATAAACCGCCCTGGTGGCACTACCTCTTTCCACTGGAAACGAGTTATCTCCGTAACCCCTGAAACCAAAAACCCCTGAACTGATTTGCTGAACTCCGTTATTATGATTATGTCTCCTGCATCAGTCTTTCTCTGGACGCCAAGCCAGATGCTCAGATCTATTATAGGCACTATGTGGTCACGAAGCCCAATTGTGCCTAAAAAACACGGGTTTTGGGCATAATCCCTTGGTTTAAGATTTGGGTTTTCTATGACCTGCATGACTTTTGCGACATTCATACCAAAATATAAGCGGCTCTCCTGCCCATGTCTGCTCTCTTCATCTATGTAAAACTCAAGTATTTCCAGCTCATTTGTACCTGTCTCAAGAAGTATCTCTGACTTTATCTGGTCTATTATATTTGTCATTACATCCTCCCCCTATGTTTTCTGCGCCATAGTTTATTATATACCATTATCTAAATAAATGCGCTAATTTATTCCGGATAAATCTTAGATACAAAGTCATAGACTTCATTTGGTTTCATTATAGCTCCGCCGGGCCGGCCATAAAAAAGCACCTCTGACCTGCCGTTTACGGATAGCCTGACATCCTCAACCATCTGGCCAGAGTTTAACTCTACCACAACGAATTTTCTGCCTGCTCCTGTTAAAGCTAAAATTGCATCGGATGGGAATGGAAACAGAGTTATAGGCCTGAGTAGCCCCACTTTCCTTCCAGCTTTTCGTAACGCTGCCATGGCTGAATATGATATCCTTGCCGCTATTCCAAAGGCAACAAGCACAATGTCAGCGTCATCCACATTTATGGCCTCAAAGCGTACCTCTTTCTCTCTTATTGTCTTGTACTTTTCCATAAGAGTAATGTTTAAGCGCTCGAGCTCTTCATCTCCCATGTACAGGGTTTTTATCACATTAGGCGCCCTGCCCTTACAACCGGTAAGAGCCCACGTCTTTTCCGGTAATTGAGGCTTAACATAACGCGTTGGTATGAGAGGTTCCATCATCTGGCCTAAAATCCCATCGGTAAGTATCATCACTGGGTTTCTGTAGAGATCGGCTTTATCAAAGGCAAGCATGGTTAAATCCCACATCTCCTGAACATTGTACGGGGCATAGACCAGAAGTTTATAATCGCCATGTCCGCCGCCCTTTACTGCCTGAAAATAATCAGCCTGTGAGCCTGATATGTTACCAAGTCCGGGGCCGCCTCTCTGCACATTTATAATTACCGCTGGAAGCTCTGCTCCTGCTAAAAAAGACAGCCCCTCCTGCTTAAGGCTAATTCCAGGTGAACTTGACGAGGTCATCGCCCGCACTCCGGCTGCCGACGCCCCATAGACCATGTTTATTGCCGCTATCTCACTCTCCGCCTGAATAAACACCCCGCCCGATTCCGGCATGGCATAGGACATGTACTCCGGTATCTCATTTTGAGGCGTTATTGGGTAACCAGCGTAAAACCGGCACCCTGCCTCTATGGCAGCCTTAGCTATTGCCTCGTTGCCTTTTATCAGAGTCTTATCGGCCAACCGTACTGCCTTTTAATGGCTTGCAATGACTTCACGCATAGATTATAACATATTTGACAAAACAAGTTAGTATTCTTTATGCTTTATACCAAGTAGCCTTCAATTGCCTAACTTTGTTGGCATTGTCGCCTCGTTATGCTTCTGAATGCAACTCGGTATTAGTCAGCCAGTGTGTTGGTGTTTTGATTTAATAAAAAAGGAAAACGGTGTATTTAAAAAGCATGTACTTTCAGGATATTTATTTAAAATTACAGGAATTTTGGGCTAAAAAAGGATGTGTACTGCTTCAGCCTTATGATCTTGAGGTTGGAGCCGGAACGTTTCATCCGGCTACTTTTTTCAGAGTGCTGGGACCAAAACCCTGGAGCACAGCTTACGTACAGCCCTCGCGCCGCCCCACTGACGGCAGGTACGGACAAAACCCCAACAGGCTTCAACACTACTACCAGTACCAGGTAATCCTTAAGCCCTCACCACAAAACTCTCAGGAGCTTTACCTGCAAAGCCTCACCGCTCTTGGCATAGACCCCGCAAAGCATGACATACGGTTTGTCGAGGACGATTGGGAATCCCCCACGCTGGGTGCATGGGGACTTGGCTGGGAGGTGTGGCTGGACGGAATGGAGGTCACTCAGTTTACTTATTTTCAGCAAGTCGGAGGGTTTGACCTAAAGCCCATCAGTGTTGAACTAACTTACGGCCTTGAACGGATTGCAATGTATTTGCAGGGTGTCAATAACGTCTATGACCTTAGATGGAATGAAACCTTTTCCTACGGAGACATCCACCATGAGGATGAGGTATTGTTTTCAAAGTTTAATTTTGATTACGCCTCTGTTGATATGCACAGGCGGCTGTTTGACGATTTTGAGAAGCAATCGCAGGAATTAGCCAATGCTGAACTGGTATATCCGGCCTATGAGTTCTGCTTAAAATGTTCACATGTGTTTAATATTTTGGACGCACGGGGAGCAATTTCCGTCTCTGAGCGTACCTCATACATTGGGCGTGTCAGAGCACTTGCCAAGCACTGTGCGCAGCTTTATGTTAATAATTTACCGCAGCAATCTGGTGAGAAGGAAACACCATAATTTATGGAAACATTGGACTTATTGCTTGAGACAGGAGTAGAGGAGGTTCCGGCAGGTTTTTTGCCTGTTGCACTTAACTTATTAAAAACACTTGCCGAAAAATTTCTGACAGAAGCTGCCGTAGCATTTTCCGATATAAATACTTTTGCCACACCAAGACGCCTTGCACTTATTGTAACGGGAGTAAATCCACATCAGGAGGGACGCACACGCGAGCTACTAGGGCCACCCGTAAAGGTAGCCTATGACGAAACTGGCGCCCCCACTAAGGCTGCCATCGCTTTTGCCGCATCTAATGGCATACCGGTTGAAAAACTTGAAATGCGCACCAAAGGTAAAGGACAGTATGTGTGTGCCGTTATTGAGGAGCCTGGTGTGGCAGTAAAAGAGATTATCGGCACAATTTTTATAAAAATCATCTCTGCTCTAACATTTCCTAAAATGATGCGATGGAGTGACCTTGATACCCGCTTTGTAAGGCCAATTCAGTGGCTTACGGCTCTTTACGGTAATGAACCGGTTGTGTTTGATTTTGCAGGAGTTAGGAGCTCTGATAAGACTTACGGCCACAGGTTTTTATCCCTTGGTGAGATTCCCTGTAACGGTGTATCCGGCTACAAGGAGCTTTTACGGAAACATTACGTGATAGTTGATCAAAATGAACGCAAAGCAATGATAAAAGCGCAGCTTACCGATATAGCCGCTCAAAACAGCGCCTTTTTGCATGAGGATCAATCCCTGCTTGACACTGTTACGTACCTTGTTGAGTACCCAGTTGCTGTTATTGCTGCGTTTTCGGCTGAGAGATTTTTAACCTTACCCCCTGAGCTTTTGGTGAGCGTCATGCGGGACCATCAGAAGTACTTTGCGCTTACTGACAAAGCCGGAAAACTTATCAATAAGTTTGTTGTCATAAGTAACACAACTAATGACAATGCCGCTGTGGTAAGAGCCGGGGCAGAAAGGGTGATAAAGGCACGCCTTGATGACGCTAAGTTTTACTACGAGACAGATTTAAAAACTCCGCTCATTGATCTGTCAAATAAACTCATCGGTATAGTACATCACGAATCTATCGGCACTATGCTTGACAAGATAAACCGGATGTATCCTTTCGCCACATCACTTGCCGATAAATTAGCCAATAATAAACCGCCGGGGGTCGCTGACCCCTTTCCTGACAATGCCGTTATTGAAAGAGCGGTGAAACTTTCCAAGGCCGATCTCCTAACCGGTATGGTAAGAGAATTCCCGGAGCTTCAGGGTATAACCGGAACCCGCCTTGCCGCCCTTAACGGAGAGCTCGCTGAGGTAAGCAAAGCGCTTTCAGAACAGTATCTACCCCGATTTTACGGTGATGAGATACCACAAACCGTAACTGGCACGATTTTAAGCCTAAGTGATAAAATTGATAACATTGTATCGTTTTTTTCGGCAAAGCTTATTCCGTCAGGCTCTGAGGACCCGTATGCACTTAGAAGGCAGGGGCTTGGAATTATAGCTATACTGTTAAAAACAGGATACAGAATCAGTCTTAATGAGATTTTTGCTGATGCCATCAGGCTTAACAACTTTGATGCTTCTTTGGTTACAGTAATAGAGGGTTTTTTCCGGCAGCGCATAGAAGCCCTGCTTACAACAACGATAGGTTACAGTTACGATATAGTTTCTGCGGCTGTAGAGGACTTTTTTTCAATCCCTGTAATCTACCTGATAAACAAACTGGATGCCTTAAAAGACTTTAGAACCCTGGATGGATACGAGGAGTTTTTACACGCAATAAAACGAGTGTATAACATAATTCCTGTGGGATTTGAGGGTTTGACCGACTCATTAAGGTTTGGGCTTGATGAGGAGAAGTCATTATATAGCGCTCTTAATGAAACAAAGGACTTAATCGAAGAGTCGGTATCAGCCGGCAACTACAAGAGGGCCGTAGAGGAGATAAAGAAACTTAAGGGGCCGATAAACCAGTTTTTTGAAAAAGTACTGGTCATGGATAATGATGAAAACAAAAAGAACAACAGGTTGTCACTCCTAATGGATATAAGGAACTTGTTTCTAAAAATAGCGGATTTTACAAAACTCCAAAACGTGTAGTTGTTTTTATCAATGATTTTTGCACTTCTTGCTGTACAATGTCTAAACCCACGAGTGCCTTAAGATTCTGATTTTGATAATATTGGCGTCCCCAACGGGATTCGAACCCGTGTTACCGACGTGAAAGGCCGATGTCCTAGGCCGAGCTAGACGATGGGGACGTCGTGTTATGAGTCGCCTGGGATTCGAACCCAGGACGCCCGCCTTAAAAGGGCGGTGCTCTACCAACTGAGCTAGCGACTCAAGCAGAGTAATTTAACACTCTTACATTTATTTTGTCAATCTCAAATAAAAAATTGTCAGGGCAAAGTAGAAATGTCCTGTTTTTAGCAAAATGAAAGTGTTCCCCCAAAAAACAGTTTGTTGTATTGAATTCCAACGTAAATTTGACAGAGAACCATTTTTTCTGTATTATAAAATCGTTTATGTTGCTAACTTTGTATAACATTAAGGAGGTTTAATATGCTGTTAGAAAAATATAACCTTAAGACGATAGAATTAAGAAACCGGATGGTTAGATCGGCCTGTTATGAAAGAATGGCAGATAATGACGGCTTTGTGACAGACAGAATATTTAAACTTTACGGTGATTTAGCTAAAGGCGGAGTGGGACTCATCATAAGCGGCAATACGTTAGTGCACCGCACAGGATTTACTGTGGATAAGATTCTGTGTGCTTATGATGATAAATATATAGCCGGACTTTCAGAAATAGCCTCTGTAGTACACAAAGAGGGGGGTAAAATTGCCCTTCAGTTAACACACGGAGGCAGACAGAGTGTTCCGGCACTTCTGGATAGTAAAGAAACTATTGCCCCATCTGCCGTGTATGAGCCGTTTATGAGGGCAATGCCCAGGGAGATGACAGAAGAGGAGATATGGGAGATTATAGGGGCTTTTGCACTTACCGCTAAAAGGGCTCAAAAGGCTGGCTTTGACGGCGTTCAGATTCACGGCGCACACGGATATCTTGTCAGTCAGTTTCTCTCCGGGTACACAAACAGGCGCGATGACGCATGGGGCGGGGATGAGGAGCGCAGATTCACTTTTGTCGGGGAAATATTAAAAGCCATACGAAAAGAGGTCGGAGACAGCTACCCTGTGTTTATTAAAATGAACTATGACGATTTTATGCCGGGAGGAGTTACCCTTCCTGAGGCACTAAGAACAGCCAAACGCCTTCAAAACGCCTCAATAGATGCCATAGAGGTCAGCACCAGCATGTACGAATCTAAAATTAAAACGGCAAGGCCTAAAATACTTGATACCGCTGATGAGGCATATAATCGTGTTGCCGCTATGGAGTTCAAAAGAGCGGTCTCAGTACCCATAATGCTTGTCGGAGGAGTTCGTTCAAAGTCTGTAGCCGATAATATTTTGAAAGAGGGGTATGCCGATCTGATATCATTTGGCAGACCTCTTATCAGACAACCCAACCTTCCGAATCTTTTTCAGCAGGGTACAGAACGGGCCGCCTGCATCTCCTGTAACGGCTGCATGAATTTCGGAAAGCTTGATTACGTTATGTGCGTGCAATTAAATAAACATCCGTAATTGCGTTTGGCATCCAGAGAAGAATAATTGTCTCAAGACATTTTCACGTTGCCACATCCCATATTATTAATGTCATATCATTTGACCCTAAGATTATGTATTTGCCATTAGTTGAAAAATCACAAATGTTGACTGCTTACTTATGTCCGGTGAAAAAAAAAGCAATTGTCGTAGTCGCCTTAAAAATAGTAGCTTTAAGGTTAACAAAAAATGTTAAAATTTCCTTCAGAAAACAGCCTCATTGCGTTACGCCCTTTCAAGTAACATTTTTAACCTTTCAGCCGTTGGAAAATTAGGCGACGGGGGAGTCAGGCACCTCTTCAGCTCTGTGAAAAGCAGGTTTTTAAAAGATTAATGTGGTCCAAATTCATTTAATTCGTGCAGTGATGCCTGATTCCATGATTTTTTTTAATCATTTTACAAAATATGGCTATTGTGCCATAGTATGTGCTACAATTGTTATATCAAAATTGAAAGAGGGCTATGATGCAACTCGAAAATTTCGAAAGGCGATTTGATAAACTTAAAATTGTTGCTTTAGTTAAACCACAGAATAGGATAGGATGTTTGTAATGATGGCCAAAACAAGATTGTTTTTTAATATATTATCAGCTACAATCGGGCTGACCATCTTATATAGTGGAAATTTATATGCTCAATCCACAGGTGATTTATCAAACTACATTAGAATGCTATCAGAAAAAAAATCAACATCTGAAGAGTTGGTTAAACTTTTAAAAGAGTTACCTCCAGAAATTGGTACAAATAATCAAACTTTAATACAATACTTAGAAGCAAAATCAGCAGTTGACGGATGTATTGACCAGATAAAATTTGATCTTAGTTTAAAAAACAATATTAATAATTCCAAAAAATATGAAATAGCACTTAATGCAGCCCTGGACAATGCTAAGGCATTCTCAGATAATGCTACTATGCTTATTGAAACTAATTCTCACTTGAGACCGTTGCAAAAATATTATAACACCAAAGTTGAGTTCAAAAATATAACAAAATGTTATAGAAAAAGGATGAGATTGCCACACCCCCTGCGGGGGTTCGCAATGACGGCGTGGGCTGTGCG
>JADFXG010000027.1 GCA_015233895.1 Nitrospirota bacterium
ACTCAAATATAGTTTTGCCGGACTTGAACTGATGAATATAGTTAGGGCTATAAATACTATCGATAAATTAGAGGATTTTAAAAACCTTATCAAAAAAGCTGATTCAATAGATGAACTGAAGGAGTTTTTAGGGAGGATTGTCTAAATATTTCTACTTTATATCGGAATACGAGCTGCTTGTCTTTTTGTTAAAAAAATGCTACTTTAGTACAATGTCTGTGATACTTGTAATGGATTATTTGAGTAGGACATGCCGATGTTAGAAGTACAGAATAGCTGTGAACTGCTTGAGGCACTTGCAGATAACGCTAATGCTGTCATTTACATTAAAGACACACTCGGCAAATATATTATGGTTAACCGCCGCTTTGTGGAAATATTCAAAAAATCAAAAGAAACAGTTTCAGGAAAAACGGACAGAGAGGTTTTTGGCTCCTCATACGGAGAGCCGTTTCACATTAGTGACTTAAGGGTTATCGAAAAAGGAGGTCCGGAGGAAACCGAGGAAACCATACATCACCCTCATGGTTCAGCCACATATCTTACCACAAGGTTCCCGCTATTTAATAAATCACAGGCCATATATGCAGTGTGTGGAATTTCCATTGATATAACTAAAAGAAAACAGGCGGAGGAGGAACGAATCAGGTCAGGGATTTCATCAGAAGGCACATGCAGGGTAAAAAACGCATTCTTAGCCAATATGAGTCATGAAATCCGTACCCCCTTAAACGGGATAATTGGAATGACCGAGCTTGTACTGGATACCAACCTGGATCCGGACCAAAGAGAGTATATGATGATGGTAAAAAACTCCTCCGGTTATTTACTTGGCATTTTAAACAGCATTCTTGATTTTTCCAGAATAGAAGCCGGCAGAATTGAAATTGACGAGGTTGATTTTGATCTTGTATCAATGATAAGCGATATTGTTGAGCCGTTTTTAGTTCAAGCTATGAAAAAGGGGATAAGGCTAAGTACCGTGATTTCAAAAGACGTACCTGTGTTACTTAAGGGAGATGTCGGACGGTTAAAACAGGTGTTTGTCAATCTGCTGGGGAATGCACTGAAGTTTACAGAAAGCGGCAACATAGAGTTAAAAGTCGGTGTTGCCCCTGCAACTTTAAACAAGAGAGTTTTTCCTACGGTATCAGACAAAGAGACTCGTCTGCTGTTTTCTGTATCCGATACAGGGATAGGAATACCAAAGGAAAATTATGAATTGATATTTGACAGTTTTACGCAGGGCGAGGTTTTTATGACCAAAAAGTACGAGGGAACGGGACTTGGACTTGCGATAGTGAAAAAGGTTTTGTATATGTTAGGCGGTGATATATGGGTAGAAAGCGAGCCCGGCAAAGGCAGCTCGTTTTATTTTACAGCACGATTTTCACTGCAAAGGGCAGTAGCCGTAACACTGCCACATATTGAAAAGACAGAGGTCAAAAGCAAACGCATTCTGGTTGTGGACAGTAATCCGCTCTCGATGCCGGGGCTTGCAGAAATGATAAAAAGCGATGGATTTGTTGTTAATACTGCACCAAACGGCCAAAGCGCTATCAGCATACTTAGTAAACCGGAGGCAAGGTTTGATGGAGTTGTTTTAGATTTTCAACTGATCGACACAGACGGATTTGATTTGGCAAGGAAAATAAAATCAGAGCTTGGGCTTCACTCAGTTAAGATAATAATGCTTGTGTCTGCGGGATTAATAGGTGATGCGACCATGTGCCGGGAAATCGGGGTGTCAGGGTATTTGGTTAAGCCAATATACAAGTCCGATTTGGTGGCGGTGCTGAGTATTGCAATAGAGAGAGGGGATGATCCTGGCGCACCGCTTATTACACGCCACACTGTGCGTGAGTTAAGAGGGCCTCAAAATATTTTGGTTGCTGAGGACAATTTAGTAAATCAAACACTTGCCGTCAGACTTCTGCAGAAACGGGGCTACACTCCTTCTATAGCTGAAAACGGGCGTGAGGTTTTGGACCTATTGTCAAAGCAAAGCTTCGATCTTATCCTAATGGACGTACAGATGCCTGAGATGGATGGTTTAGAGGCAACGCGTTCCATAAGAAACATAAAAGATGCTAAGATGAATTCCAGAATCCCAATCATAGCCATGACCGCTCATGCACTCAAAGGGGACATGGAGCTCTGTCTGGCAGCCGGTATGAATGACTATATCTCAAAACCGCTCAGGGCTGATGATTTATATAAACTGATTGAAAAATATATCGCCTTTGGCCATAAAGAACCGGAGCCACAGGCAATACAAGACTCACCTGTCTTCAAAGCCTCCACAGTTTCGGAAAAACTTCCCTTATCCTTACAAACCCCCATGGCAACCCAGCAGCTATCAACAAGGACCTCTGCTAAGTCATTGTACATAAAGGAAACTCTTGAGCGTCTTAAGTTTGACGAGGAGTCTCTCCGGGATATATGGACTACATTTGTAAGTGATGCGCCAAAACAGATGGCAATTCTGACAGAATTATATGACACAGGAGACATATCCAGCCTTAAACCACAAGTGCGTTTGATTAAAAATATGTCTGTAAAAATAGGTGCCACAGCCCTTAAGAGTGAGTCTTTCAGGATGGAGCTGGCTCTCAGAAAAATCAGTGAAGATTTCAGTTATGCAGAGAAAGCAACGGTTTTATATTTTATGGAAAGACTCAGGATTGAGCTCGATATAGTTCTAAGGGATATAAAAACAAACCTTGCAAAACCAGCAGGCACAATCGCTTAAACAGTATCAGGAGCTTGACACAAGTTATATAGTGGCTATCCCCTGGGGTTTTTTGCAATCACTGCATCAACAGCCTCGTAAACTTTGTCATTGACAACATCATAGCCAGAGAGTTTACCATAGAACACTGCTCCGGTATCTATTACTATAGCATGCTTGTACTTATGCACCTTTTTATGAGGAGTATGGCCTACTATGGCACTTTTACCGTGATAGATGGCGTAGTTTCTTTCCCAAAGCAATGATTTAGGAGTTGCCGTTGTAACCGTATCCCCGATAGGAATGCCGCCATGGACAAAGATAAAATCCTCAGTTTCATAATAAAACTCAAGAGTTTCAACAAAAGGAACGAGTGCACTCTGGGCGGCTTCATAGCTGCCGTAACTTTGAATAGTGCTGATTCCCCCGTTTATAAACCACAACTGTACGTGATTTGTAGTTCTGAGTTTAAAGGCTTCAAGGGCGAGGTACTCGTGATTGCCGGCAAGTAATACAATCTGCTGCGGGTATTTGTTTTTCAACGCTGAGACGTAGCTGACCACCTTCTTGCTATCCGGGCCACGGTCTATATAGTCTCCTATGAATATCAACTGATCAGAGCCAGGGTCAAAACATACCACCTTTTCCACAAGCTCCACTGTAACATCATAGCAGCCGTGAATGTCCCCGATAGCTATTTGTCTTTTAAAACCCACCACATATGTTATAACAAATAACGAATTATTTTGCAATCTGGAATCTTACCGCCTGGGATAGTATATGGCAAATTCAAAAGATTGCCTTGTGTGCTGTAAAAATAAGTGAGTATCAAATAAAACCTCATAATTCAGTTCAAGAGTTTCTCTGTTTCTTATGTTTGGGTTTAGATTATCAATTCTGTTTATGTTTTCCTGTTTTTTTAAAATTATTACATCAAATCTTTTCTCCAATATTTGATTTTCAATATAATCAAGAAATTTTTCATTTAAGCTGTGAAAATCTTTAGGGAATAATTTTTTAATTATTGGATTATTTGGCATCACACTGTCACGGTAACAAGTGAACCCTGAATCATATACTGTTTTTCCGTTGTTAATTGCGCTAACACTAAAAGGCGCTGCTAAAAGAACATTTTCATTTTGCTGTATAAGGCTATTGTATCGTTGCCATTGGTCATCCAGAGCCTTTACCCTGAACACTTCAGATGGGTCATAAGAAAAGATATACGCAAACGATGTAATATTCAAATACGTACTGTAGCAATAGCTGGTATAAATGGTTAGGAACATGAAAACGATTGTTTCAAATTTTAGATTACTATTGTTGATTGTTAACTTAAGCGTATATATCAGAAAAAAAGGCAAAAAAAGCTGGAAAAAATAGGTCATCCAGGCTCCGTCAGTGCCGCCCATTTTTAACACTAATGTACATAACGATGTGGATACACAATAAGTAAACAACGAAATTTCTTTTGAAAAAAACGGTTCTTTTATCTTTCTGATGTTAATTTTAACATCTTTATAATAACTCAGAATGTTACTTTTATAAATACCAAAATTTATGAGTAATAAAAAAACCAGGTATAAAATCAGCCCCGACAGGTGCTTTGCAAACTGAAGGAGTTGAGAAAAAAGGTAGTCCATATGATAGTTGTTTATGTTTAACTGGAGAAACAGACAATCGTAAAAATAAGACTCGTAATACTTATTTACCCAAATTGCCGACAATAGAAAACTAATAAACAAAACTAATATACACTTAAGCCCTTTTTCTTTAGAAATATAGAAAAACACATACGATATCATTATAAGAATTCCTAAAACAAAATATGGTTTTGTATAAAAACTTAAAATTCCAATTAAAATGCTCCATACAAGCGTTTTCATTGAATAGCCAAAGCGCCATGGGATATAAATGCAAAGTAAAAACAAAAACAGCCCCGTACTGTCAGGTCTTGAAAGCGAGGTCATTGAATAAATTAATGATGCGTACTGTATAATCAGTGCACCGTATATATAGATAAGCTTAATTTTCAGGCGAAGCATAATCAAAACAACAATCATACATGAAAGAAAAATGAAAACTCCGGATACACATCTGTGGGCAAGTAAGTATAACTTATCACGGTGAACACCTATGGCAGCAAACAACTTGTAAAATGGTATTACTATATAATTATACATAATGCCATACACATTCATATACATTGGATGGTTAACAAAATCATAGGGATTTCCGCCCCTTAGAATAAAATCCGTGGAAAGCACCATGCCTCCCTCTCTTAGTTCTAATTGGTGGGGATAGACGATAAGACTAATATGATACTTTAGCAACTTGTACAACAAGGTGGTAAGAATTATTGCTAAAAAGGTTATTACTGTATTGTGGAGTATAATTTTATCCTTAGCTGTAAAATGTTTGAACATACTCCACGTACCTATTTCATAATACACACAAAAGCTAAGCTAAAGCCCTGTGCCATTTTATCATAAAGACAGCCGATGAGCCAGACTGTGCATTATCAGGATGTCAAAATCTTAAGCGCTCTCAGCCTGCTTGGGTGTTTTAACTTTCTCAGTGCTTTAGCCTCAATCTGTCTGACCCGCTCCCTTGTTATAGAAAGATGCCGTCCAACCTCTTCTAACGTGTGGTCTCTGTCAACGCCAATACCAAAGCGCATCCTTATAACTTTCTCCTCTTTTGCCGAAAGAGTTCTCAACACCTTTTGAACATATTCAGATGCCTCACTTTTTTCGGCATCTGTAAACGGAGACGGACTGTTTTTGTCCCCTATAAAATCCTCAAGCTCGGTGTCCTCGTCCCCGACCGGAGTTTGAAGCGCAATGGGGTCTTGTATGGCTCTGAAAACCTCCTCCACTTTTTTAAGGGGCACATCGAGTTTTTGTGCTATTTCCTCATTTGTCGGTTCCCGCCCCAATAACTGGGTTATCTCCCTTGATACCTTAGTTACCCGGTTGTAAAATTCCATCATGTGAACAGGCACCCGGATTGTTTTTGTCTGATCAATCAGTGCCCTTGTTATAGCCTGTCTTATCCACCACGTAGCATAAGTGCTAAATTTAAAACCTTTTTCGTATTTAAACTTATCCACAGCTTTCATAAGCCCGATGTTACCCTCCTGAATTAAATCAAGAAGAGGCAGTCCTCTGCCCACGTAGTTTTTTGCAATGTTTACAACAAGCCGCAGATTTCTTGTAATAAGCTCATTCTTAGCTTTGCTTACCAACTCATGGGCGCGTGATAGCCGTTCCCAGTGTTTTTTAAACAGGTCTATCTTAATACCCATCTCATTTTCCATTCGTTTACACTCACCGATTATTTCCTTAAGTGTCTGTTCATGCTCCTGTCCCTCAAACTGCTTTGCGGCGACAAGCCGTTTTATTTCCTTTAGTGAGCCATGTGTACTAATTGTGTTTTCAAGAATCCGGACTGCCTCGGAAATTTCCTCAAGACGTTCAAGTGTCATCTTAAGGGCCTCCTCGGCTCGTTCATCTTCAAGGAGAGTATCGTCACTGAGGTCAAGGCCATCCTCAAATTTCTTAAAAAGAGGAAGCGATACCACGATTTCTTTGATAATTTCACGCCCCTCCTCAAGGCTCTTTGCTAGTTCGGTCTCTTCATCTTTGCTCAGTATTGAGATATCACCCATTGAATGAAAATAAGCCTGTACGAGGTCCTCCGTCTTTTCATATCCTTCAACCTCCTCCTCGGCCTCTATCATGGCAGCAGCTCTTTCCTGATCTACGACCTTCACTCCCATGTCCTGCAGAAGGTCCATCAGATCCTCTATCTCATCCGGTGAAAAGTACTCCGAGGGCAACGCATCATTTATCTCGTCAAAAGTCAACGTACCACGTTTCTTACCTATGCTTATTATCTCTTCAAATATGTCCTTTTCCTTCATTGTTATTGCTCTCCAAAATAAAAAAAAATTTTCAGGATGATTTTATTTAGGGACGCTGCCCAGGCCTTCTCTTTGTATCCTCATCAACAGTCTATATGTCTTAAATGCCTCCTGTAAAAACAATCTATATATCAAACACAAACTCCTATTATAGCATAATGTTAAAAAAATTTCTGAAACATTTTTATTTATCGGTAATTTTATGCAAACAGTTAATCAAATATTGCGATGAGTTGCTAAAGGCTAAGCCATAGAAGTAGGAGAATGACTGCTGCCTGGTATCAATCCTCAACAATATCCCAGCATAGTGGTGTACCTTTTTTAATATCCACTTTAGCCCGTTTAGTGAGTATTTCAGCCAGATGTTTGGGCGCAAGCCCATAGGCTGGCCTTATGGATTTTACATTTTCAGTTGTGAATGCCCCATGAGCTGTGATATCTTCTATAACAAACAGGGAACGCGCATGTTCACGGCTTTTTTTAACGGCTGATGAAAGGTCATACGTAACTGTGCCAATGGCTGCCTCTGTTTCCCTTATGCCGTTAACCATACGGCGAAATGCTGCTGGTTCAAGAGAAAAGGCCGAATCAGGCCCTCCCAACATCTTATCCAATATGAAATGTTTCTCTATTATGTGTGCTCCTAAGGCTGCCGCCGCTATAGGCGCACTTATGCCCGGTGTGTGGTCAGAAAGCCCGGCCACTGTGTTTAGCGTTTCTCTTATATGTTGGATGGTTTTTAAATTTATCTCGCTATACGGTGTTGGATAAACACTTGAACACTTAAGGAAAGCTACTTTGTCATTTCCCGCCTCTTTGCAAGTCTCCAGTGCCTCCGCTATCTCATCAAATATTGCAACACCGGTTGAGATTATTACTGGCTTTCCCTTACTGGCAACGTACTTAATCAGAGGCAAGTCTGTTATCTCAAAAGATGCAATCTTGTAGGCGGGCACGTTCAGGTTTTCAAGAAAATCCACCGATGTCTTGTCAAACGGTGAAGAGAACCATATAAGCCCCACATCAAGCGCCTTTTCCACTAATGCCGGAAACCACTCCCACGGGGTAAATGCCTCCGAGTAAAGTTCATGCAGGGTTTTACCGTCCCAAATCGTTCCCTGCTTAATTTTGAAATAGTCGTTGTGACAGTCTATGGTAATCGTGTCGGATTTATACGTTTGAAATTTGACCGCATCAGCACCGGAGTCTTTCATCGCCTCTATGGTTTTAAGTGCAATGCCAAGGTCTTGTCTGTGGTTAGCAGATAGCTCAGCCACAATAAAGACAGGGTCGCCTGCCCCCACACTTCTGCCGCTTATGGTTATATTGTGCATATCAGTTTAACGAAAATACTCAGCAAGACTACTTATGATAACACGCTGCCCTCCGGAATTTACAGGTGCAATTGCGGTCTTTTCATCTCTTAGTATCTGAATCCCCTGAATGCCAAGCGCCTCAGCACCGATGAAATCCTTTGCCGGATTATCCCCAACATACACACACTCTGAGGATGTACTTAAACTAAGAAGATTAAGCGCAACCTGAAAAGGCATATACGACGGTTTCCAATACTTTGAGCCAAGTGTGTCCGTGTAAATAATTACATCAAACAGGGATTGAAGCCCAAGAGCGTTAACCTTATTTTGCTGGACTGAGGCCATTCCATCTGTAATAATGGCAGTTTTTACGTCGGAATCCCTGAGTTTTTTTATAACCGGCACCACATCAGCGTAGAGATGAATGTCCGGCTTATGGTTTCTGTATAGATATATGAGTGTTAGCAAGTTTTCACTGCTGAATTTACCTATTTCATAAAGAATGCCGTCAAACACTTTGCCGCGCCCGTCAGATTTGATAATTTCAAGCATTTGGTTGAATAAAAAATCGTTATCATGTGAAAATTCCCTGCTAAGGTACTCTGAGACAACTCTAAAGCCGCTCTTTACGAAATCCATCTCTGGATAAAGTGTGTCGTCAAGATCAAAAAGTGCTGCTTTCACTGGGGTCAAGATAAGCCGTTTATTTGTCTTACGGTTAAGTCCATACGCCTGAGAATTTTAATTTGTTTTTTTAGTATATGTCAAGATTTTTAAAGAATCCGAAATCCGAGATAGGAAATGTAGTTCCCCGATAAAAGGGTTTTGGGGGGAAATTTCAGGTTACAGCAGACCTATCCCTTGTTTTTAGTCCTAAAACTTCATCATATCCTCGATAACACTTAAATCATTATGTATTTTCTCCGTTATAGTCATTTTTAAACAAACCCCTCTCATTGTTTCCATATTTTATTGTTTTACCCTTTTTTTCACACCTCTATAGCGGATTTAGGCATACGTCATAGTTTGCTGTTTTTAAACACATATACTTTATCTACTTCATAAAGTGAGCTGAAAATTTTTCGATTGTCTGAGTTTTTCAAATTCAATCATAAACCCTGCAGGGTTTATATTGTCTTCAAGAAAAAGAGGTTTTTTCAAATCCAAAATAATGTAGTAGGAATCTTGCCATTTTCTCGGAAACACATCACTGAACTCCCTGTTTGCAATTTCTCCTCCGTATGTGTTGTTTTGGCAGACAACTTTTACAGCCGTGTCTTTTGGGATTAAATCGAGAGCCTTACGCAAAGCCTCTTCGTGCTTTCCAATTATGTAAGTTTTCCTGTGCCATGTGTCTGACCACCCCTCCTTGAGAAAGTTCAATGAAACAAGAGACGGACTGTGTGCAATATTAACAGTAACCACCATGATTAATATAAACAGCAAAATTGAACCGGTAAAGTTTTTTCCATATCTGTCGTTTAGTCCTTTCAGAGCAACCGTGAGAGAGACCAGAATTGGTGCGATATAGGCAGCACTGTATTGGCAGTCCAAAGCTGAGTGCAGCGGTCTTATGGACAAAATTGATATAGCAAAAAACGGAATCGTTGGAATCAGCTCCTTTAAACGCAAAAAAGGAATAAACAGAAACGGCAAAAACTGAAAAATGATAAAAAAGCTCTTTCTGTCAATGTACAAGAAAATGCTGTGAAATAAAACAGATGGTTTATGCAGAGCATCTTTCAGATATAAGAAATTGTCAATATATTCTGATTGAACTATTAACCCGGCAGCCTTATGCGATGGGGTGGTAAGAGCGGTATGATAAAACATAAAGGCATGAAATAATGCCATCGAGGCAAGCGCTAAAAAAAACACCGCAAATATAATTGCAGGTCGTCTCCCTCTTTTTCCAAAAGCTGCGTACAGACAGAAAAAGAACGCTCCGGCTATATAAGGCTCCTTGGCTAATGCTCCAATAGTTATGGCAATCAGCGCAATTATTTTTTTGTAATGAACAGATAAAAACTCTTTGACACTATCAGGCATATTTAGCTTATTTTTAAGAGCCAGCATAAAGAAAACAAACCCTGTTAAAAGACCCAACAAGGGTATAATTACATATCTGTAAGCTACTATGTTTTTATTGAAAGCGGTAATTGGAAGGTAATCTCCCCCTTTAGAAGCGTACAGAGAGACAGGCAAAACAATAATCACTAATATTGTTAGTACTTTTTTCATCTTAAAAAAACAAAAGAATTAAAATGCCCTTAAAAGTATAATTCATTTACCTTTTTAATGCAATCTCTGGCATTTATATCAACTTAATTGTAAATAACAAAAAATTTATCTCTATATAAATAAAATTTATAAGTTCATAACAATATTTAATTAAAATAAGCAAAAATCTTGTGGAAATAATATGTCAAAAGATAGTATTTTTACAGTCTGTGGTCTTTACGGTTGTGTTTAACTTATGTTAAGATTAAAGCAAAATTTTATTTTATAAGGAGAGATGTGCATGCTGATAATAGGTGAAAAGTTAAGCATAATAGCAAAGAGGGTCCGTGAGGCCATGAACAAAAGAGATAAGGGTCCGATTCAGGAGATAGCAAAGGCACAGTTTGCAGCCGGAGCCGGGATGATTGACGCTAACATTGGGCCAGCCGAGGGTATGGAGGATCTAATGGAATGGATGGTCACAACCATTCAGGAGGTGGTGCCAGCCCCGATATGTCTTGATACGACTAACTATGACGCTCTCGAAAAGGGACTTAAAGTGCACAATAGCGAGTGGGGAAAGCCACTCATAAATTCTACATCAAACGACCCTGAGCGTTTTCCAATCCTTGAGCTTGCCGCAAAGTATAACTGTGACATTATAGCACTCACCGTGGGTAAGGGAGGGCTGCCTGCCGATGCCGAGGAACGCTCCGCTATCGCCGCTGAGATGATGGCAAGAGCTATGGAGTATGGGCTGCCGGTAGAAAACATGTACCTTGACCCGCTTGTCCTTCAGATTGCCACCACCCAGGACCAGGCCCTCAAAGTGGTACAAACCATTAAAATGTTTCAGGAGTTAAACGACCCGCCTATGAAAACCGTTGTCGGTCTCAGCAATATCTCTAACGGCTGTCCAAAGCACGTAAGGCCTATTCTCAACAACCACTTTCTCGCCCTTTTGATGTACGAGGGACTGACGGCAGCCATCGCAGACGCCCACGAAATTATCACTACCGTTAAGACTATAGATGCTCTGACAAATAACACCTTGTATGCTCATTCTTATCTTGAAATGTAGTATTATATTAGTATAGAGAGAATACGAAAGTTTAAGCAGTTTATAGATAAAATTAAAAAAATCAGAGGAGGGGTAAATGGCATTCACACTACCCAAAGAGACATACACCGGTAAGGTATATCCGGTAACTATAGGCAGCGGTGACAAAGCAGTCACCTTTGGCGGAGAAAACGTGCTTCCCTTTCATTCATTTGAAGGGACAACTCCCAACAGGCCGTTGATTGCGTACGAAATAATGGATGTGCCTCCGACAGAGTGGCCGGAAAAAGTTAAAGAGCCCTATGCTGCGGTTTCTGATAATCCTGTAAAGTGGGCTAAGTACTGTGAAGAGGTGTTGAAGGCAAAAGCCATTGCGCTAAGGCTCTACGGCACTCATCCCGATAACGGCAACAAGTCTGCCGATGAAGCCGTTTCAGTTGTAAGGGACGTTCTTGCCGCTATAAATGTGCCTCTTATAATTATAGGCAGTAACCACGCCGAAAAAGACACCGATGTGCTTGTAAAAGTCTCTGAGGCAGCCAAAGGCCACACTTGCATTATCGGTAAGGCACAGGAGGCTAACTACAAAACAGTTGCAGCCTCTGCTATGGCAAACGGGCACATGCTTATTGCCATGTCGGAGCTTGACATAAATCTCTCCAAGCAGCTTAACATCATGATAACTCAACTTGGATTTACCAAAGAAAAAGTCATCATAGACCCTATGTGTTCAGCGCTTGGCTATGGACTTGAATACACTTACACGGTTATGGAAAGAATCCGTCTTGCCGCTTTAACCCAAAACGATACCACAATGCAGCAGCCGATGCTTGGCGATGTCGGCATGTATGTGTGGAAAATCAAGGAGGTTACCGCCTCAGAGGAAACGTTGCCTGAGTGGGGCGCTCTTACACAACGGGGTATTGCATGGGAGGCACAAACTGCAGCCTCGCTTATGCTCTCAGGAGCAGGGCTTCTTATCATGAGGCACCCTGAGGCCGTAAAGGCTGTTGAGGCTTTCATTGACGAGTTGATGTAAAGAAAATGAAAATATACATTGTGGAGGTCTAAGAAGAAATGGCATTAACCGGAGTTGAGATATTTAAACTATTACCAAAGACGAATTGTAAAAAATGCGGGTTTCCGACATGTTTGGCTTTTGCCATGCAGTTGGCCAGCCGCAAGGCATCCTTAGATGCCTGCCCTGATGTCTCAGACGCTGCTAAGGCAACCCTTGGCGAAGCCTCGGCCCCGCCCATAAGGCCAATCACGCTGGGAGTTGGTGCAAAGGCCGTTAAACTTGGCGAGGAAACAGTGCTTTTCCGCCATGAAAAGAAATTTGTAAATCCCTGCGCTTTTGCTATCGGTATTAAAGACACCGATGATGCGGCTGTTCAAGACAAAAAAATCTCCGAGTGTCTTTCCTCGGAAATTGAAAGAGTCGGCCAAAAGCTAAAAGTTGATGCTATTGCCATAATAAACGAATCCGGTGACAAGGCGAAATTTGAAGCCCTTGCCAAAAAGGTTGCTGAAAAAGCTGCTGATGTTCCAGCTATAGTTTGTGCTGGTAACACGGATGCTGCCTCGGCTGCCCTTGCACTGTTTAAAGGCAAAAAGGCGCTTCTTTATGGGGCAACAATGGCAAATGTCGCTGAGATGGCAGCGCTTGCGAAGGCTAACGGTGCAGCACTTGGCGTTACTGCCTCAAACCTCGATGAGCTTACTGATTTAACCGAAAAGGCAAAAGCTGCCGGTATTGAAGACATCGTTATGGACTCAGGGGCTAAGAAGGCTAAGGAGATTCTTGAGAATAACACGGTGCTAAGACGGGCTGCTATCAAAAAAGGCAATAAATCTGTCGGGTTTCCCATTATTAACTTTATGATGAGAGACGACAACCTGTTGGAGACTCTGATGGTAGGGCTTGGTATAGCTAAGTACTCATCAATTGTGGTGCTAAGCAGTGCTGAAAAGTGGAAAAATCTTGTCACATTCACACTAAGACAGAACATTTACACAGATCCTCAGGTGCCTATGCAGGTGCAGCAAAAGATTTACGAAATTGGAACTCCTGCGCCAGATTCCCCGCTGATTGTAACCACAAATTTTTCGCTTACCTACTTTATAGTTGCCGGAGAGGTGGAAAACAGCAAAGTTTCCACGTGGCTTGCCGTCATGGACTGCGAGGGGCTGTCGGTGCTTACGGCATGGGCGGCAGGGAAATTTACAGCGGGTAAGATTGCCGCTTTTATTAAAGAAAGCGGTATTGAAGATAAGATATCAAACAAGGAGCTGATAATTCCGGGCTATGTAGCCATACTTAGCGGCGCTCTTGAGGAAAAACTTGAGGGCTGGAAAATCACAGTTGGCCCGCGTGAGGCTAACGCTATCCCTACGTACTTAAAGTCAAGGAGCGCTTAGAGAAAGGATTTAATCCGCAGATGAACGCAGATAGAAAAAATCTGTTAACATCTGCGCAATCTACGGATAAAAAGATTTTTAGAACAAATTGTTAAGGATAAATTTAGTCCTAAATAGATGTTAAGGAGGTCAAGATGTCTAAAATTATAGCCTCGGCTGCTATAAGAGGTGCCCAAACTGTGTTTAAAAATGCCGAAGCTCTGCTATCAAAGCATATAGCGGAAAAGGGTGGAGACTTTGTCTTTGAGTTTCCTGATACGGCATATCACCTTCCCATGATATACGCTATGACGGGCTTTGCCGTTCGGACACTTAAAGATATGAAAGATGCCCTTGAAATGACAAGGGGATATCTTCACCCGGAACCGGTAGCAAAGGAGTGGACGCCCTACTTAGGCGAGGCTCTTGACTCCGGTATGGCAACACTGTTTGCGGAGGAAATATGGCTTGCGATGAGATACCTGGAGGGGCTTGAGCCTGAAAAAGATCCCGAAACCGGATATGTCTATAACGGATTTATTACGGATACAATCCAGAGAAATCTCGGAATTCAGCTGGTTGACGGCAGAATGCCCGGGTTTGCAGCAATAATTGGGGCTGCCCCGGATGACGACACCGCAGTCAGGATAGTAAGAGAGATACAGGAAAAAAACATTCTGGTCTTTCTCTCCGGCACCTCAGGCGGTGAGACGATAACCCGGCAGTTACTGAGAAAAAAGGTGGAGCTTGGCTGGGATACGTATCTGGTTCCCCTTGGCACAAAAACTGAACACACACTGTATGCGCTTGATTGGGCAATAAGGGCCTCAATGATCTACGGAGGAATAAAACCCGGAGATTTCGCAGGTAACCTCAAATATACCAAAGACCGTGTGTTTGCCTTCGCTCTGCCACTTGGTCCCCTTGATGACATAAAATGGGCTACGGGAGCCGGAGCCATTAACATGGGATTCCCTGCAGTTTGTGACACCGATGTTCCTGTCATTCATCCTACTGGTGTTTGTACCTATGAGGAGGTTGACAAGGAGTTTGACCACACAAAGATAGTCTCAAAGGCCATTGAGGTGAGAGGCCTTAAGATTGTATCCCACAAACCGCCGATTCCCATTGCTTACGGGCCGGCTTTTGAGGGCGAGAGAATCAGAAAAGAGGACACTTTTATAGAGTTTGGCGGTAACAGGACTCCTGGTTTTGAGTTTTTGAAAAACAGGGAGCTTGATGAAATAGAAGACGGTAAGATAATCATAAAGGGTGAAAACTGGCAGGCTCGGTACGAGGCCGGAGGCGCTATGCCAATCGGTATTTTGGTAGAGGTGGCAGGCAGAGAGATGCAGCCCGACTATGAGCCTATAATGGAAAGAAAACTCCATCATAATATAAACGAGGGCCAGGGTATATGGCACATGGGACAGCGTGACATTAACTGGATACGAATCAGCAAGGCTGCTAAGGCTGAGGGATTCTCTCTTGAAGACATTGCAAAGATTCATCACACTATGACCCACAGCAGGTTTAAGGCCATTGTGGATAAGGTGCAGGTTACGCTGTTTATGGATGAGGCCGATGTACTGGCTCATCGTGATGAAGCCAGACGAGTCTGGAAAGAAAGAGATGACAGACTGGGCTCCATGACAGATGAAAACGTGGACACTTTTTACTCCTGTCTGCTGTGCCAGTCTTTTGCCCCGACACACACGTGCGTTATAACCCCTGAGAGACTGGGGCTGTGCGGCGCTTACAACTGGCTTGACTGTAAAGCGGCTTTTGGTATTGATCCGACCGGAGGTAATCAGCCGATTCCCAAAGGTGAAACGCTTGACCCTAAGTATGGCAGATGGACTGGTGTGGATGAGTACATTGTAGCTTCAACCGGCGGCGCCGTGGAGTCATTTAATGCATACACGATTATGGAAAACCCTATGACCTCGTGCGGCTGCTTTGAGTGCATACTGGCAGTGGTGCCGGAGGCTAATGGAGTTATGATAGTGCAAAGAGGACACACAGGGATGACTCCAATAGGTATGAAGTTTTCATCGCTTGCCGGAACTGTAGGCGGTGGTGTGCAGAGTCCCGGATTTATGGGAATAGGGGTAAACTTTGTAACAAGCCGGAAATTTCTCTTTGCCGATGGCGGGTTAAAGAGGGTTGTGTGGATGACTAAGGCTTTAAAGGAAAGGATAAAGGATTCCTTTGACATAAGAGCAGCTGAGGAGGGAGTGCCAAACCTGCTTGATATGATAGCGGATGAAACCATTGCCGAGGACTCTGAAAAGCTGCTTGAGTTTCTTACAAGTGTTGGGCATCCGGCTCTTACCATGGAGTCCATGTTTTAAGCACTTAATGGAAACTCTGTTGTCAAATAACTCAGGTTTTAACCTGTGTGAGCTTTAATGAGCTAAGGGAGACACAATTATGATAGAAGAGACGCAAGGAAACAATGCTCAGACCGCTGATAAGGTCGCAAAAGAGATACTGGACTGGGGTCATGCTCATGATATGAGCACGGCCTTTGACAGGGCACAGCACTTAAAACCGTGTCCGATAGGCCATTCCGGCGCTTGCTGTAAGATATGTTTCATGGGACCGTGCCGGCTGGTGGGTCCCGATGCCGAGGAAAAGGCTGCTGGTGTGTGCGGAGCCACTTTGCCGGTTGTATCGGCAAGGAATTTTCTCAGAATGTGTGCCGCCGGAACCTCAGCACACAGCGACCATGCACGGGATATGGCATTTACACTGCTTGAGGCAGCAACAGGAGAGGCTCCGGATATAAAGATAAAGGATGAAAAGAAATTAAGGAAAGTAGCCGGTATTTTAGATATACCCACAGAGGGTAAAACTAAAAACGAATTGGGTAAAGAGGTGGCCTTAAAGATAATCACCAACTTCGGGCAACAAAAAGGAGAGCTCTCCTACATAAAGAGAGCGCCAAAGAAGCGGCAGGAAATCTGGCGAAAGTGGGGTATTGTCCCTCGCGGCATAGACAGAGAGATAGCCGAGGCTATGCACAGAACCAATATGGGAGTTGACCAGGACCCGGAAAACCTGATGATGGCCGCCATGAAAGTCTCTCTGGCTGATGGCTGGGGCGGTTGCATGTTAAGCACTGATATAACAGATATTCTCTTTGGCACTCCGTCTCCTGTGCATTCAACGGCAAGCCTTGGCGTTATGAAAACCGATGAGGTCAATATTGTTGTGCACGGCCATGAGCCCACACTTGCCGAGATGATGGTGGATGTAAGCTCGGAAAAAGAGTTGCTCGATTATGCTAAGAGTAAAGGAGCGAAGGGAATAAATCTGGTTGGCATGTGCTGTACGGCTAACGAAATTTTGACCAGACACGGCATACCGTCCGCAGGCGGATTTCTAAACCAGGAGCTGGCCCTCATGACCGGCATGGCTGAGGCCATTGTGGTTGACGTGCAGTGTATAATGCCGGCTATCGGGCAGGTTCAGAAAAAATTCCATACTAAGGTTATAACTACATCCTATAAGGGTAAAATGATAGATGCCATGCACATTCAGTACGATGAGCATAGGGCAAAAGATATAGCGCGGGAAATCATAAGGCTTGGCTGTGATAATTACAAAAACAGAACCGGGTTTGGACAAATGGCCTCTGCTGCCTCACCGGTTATTGCCGGGTTTTCTCACGAATACATTAACTATATGCAGGGGGGAGCTTTCAGAGGCTCATTCAGACCGCTAAATGACGCCATAATGGCAGGACGGATACGTGGAGTTGCAGCCCTTGTCGGATGTAATAATCCACGGACGGCTCAGGACAGTTTCTTTGACTATCTGGCTACAGAGTTTATAAAGCATGACGTATTAGTGGTGTCAACCGGTTGTGGTGCGGCAGCGTTTGCAAAGGCCGGGTATATGACTCCTGAAACGGCGCTTGAGCAGGCAGGCCCTGGGCTTAGGGAGGTCTGCGAGGCCATAGGGGTTCCTCCTATGCTTCATCTGGGCTCGTGTGTGGATAACTCAAGGATTCTGACCATTATGACCCAGATGACAGAAGAGGGCGGACTTGGGGATGACATATCCGATCTGCCAGCCATAGGGATAGCTCCCGAGTGGATGAGTGAAAAGGCTCTAGCCATCGGAGTTTATTTTGTTGCCTCCGGTGCTCATGTAATATTTGGCTCGGAAAGTCCGGTTGAGGCAAGTTCCGTTGTTAAGGCTATAAAACATGAGCTGTGGCAAAAGAGAATGGGTGCAAAACTTGAGTTTATTTCCGATGCAAAGGAAATTTTTGTCACCTCGCTTGCCGCAATAGATGCTAAACGTGACGCTCTTAAGCTAAAGAAGTACGAGCCCGGAAAGTTTGGAGCGGAAAGAGTGCTGATGACTATGGAAGACAGACGTAAGCTCGAAAAAGAGACGGCTAAAAAATAGCCCTTAGGAGGGAAAATGGATATAGAAAATATAAATATTAAATCATCAATAGGTGTGATAGGAGGCATTATCACATCCAGTGAGAGCAGGCGTGGGATACTGATTCCCACTCTGCATAAGATGCAGTTGGAAAACGGCTATCTGCCTGAGGATTTACTAAGACTGCTCTCTAAAAAGTTGAGCATTCCGCTTGCCGAAATCTACAGTGTGGCGAGTTTTTACAAGCAATTTCATTTTACCCCCCGAGGAAAAAATATAGTCAGAGTGTGTACTGGTACGGCTTGCCACGTAAGGGGGTCTGCCAAGGTGGTGGACGCCCTGCAGAACAGGTTTAACGTAAAAGCCGGTGAGACCACAGAGGATTTAAAATTAACTCTGGAAACTGTAGGCTGTGTGGGATGTTGTGGACTTGCTCCTGTGGTTACAGTCAATGAAGGGGTAGTCGGCGCTGTCGGGCCTAAAAAACTTAAAGGACTAATCCACGACATAGAAGAGGGTGACGATAATGGAAAAAGTTAATAGCCTTGAGGCTTTTAAGAACCTTCAACTGCTCCTTAAAGAGGAAACCTTTAAGGAGGGCGTTCCCCGTCTTCGCACCTGCACTGGCACTGCTTGTATGGCTACCGGGGCGCAAAGCGTCATCAATAAAGTGGAGGAGGAGGCCGCTCACAGTGGCAAGCACATTGACATAGTGAAGACCGGATGTCAGGGATTTTGCCAGCAAGGGCCTGTTATGAAAGCAGAACCCTACGGTTATTATTATAAGCAAGTCAGGGCGGCAGATGCTCACGACATCGTTGGCACTACGTTTTCAGCAGGTTTTCCTGTAAGAAATCTGCTCTACAGGGACAACATCCTGAGTGAGCCAAAAGAAATCATGGAGACTCTGCCGTTTTATAAAAAACAGATGAGAGTTGCACTGCACAATAACGGGCTAATTGACCCTCGAAACATAAACCACTACATTGCGGTGGGTGGCTATACGGCTTTAGTTAAGGCTCTTGAGACGATGACCCCTGAGCAGGTGTTGGATGAGGTGGATAAAGCCAATCTCAGAGGGCGCGGCGGAGCAGGATTCCCTGCCGGCGAGAAATGGAAACACACTAAAAAAGCTAAAAGTAAAATAAAACTGGTAATAGCTAATGGTGATGAGGGAGACCCTGGGGCCTTTATGGATCGCTCTATAATGGAGGGAGACCCACACGGCCTGATAGAAGGAATGCTGCTCTGTGCTTATGCAATAGACGCTCAGTACGGATTTGTCTATGTGCGCCATGAGTATCCGCTTGCAGTTGTCCATCTTAAACTTGCTATAAAACAAGCCGAGGAGATGGGGCTGCTTGGCAACAACATACTGGGAACCGGCTTCAGCTTTACACTTGATGTAAGAGAGGGCGCCGGGGCTTTTGTCTGTGGTGAGTCAACCGCGCTTATCGCCTCTATGGAGGGCGAAAGAGGGTTCCCGCGTCCACGTCCTCCGAGGCTATCGGATATCGGGGGTGGCGCATGGGGCTATCCCAGTAATTTAAACAACATTGAGACTTTTGCCTGTGTACCGCATATAATTTCAAGAGGAGCGGATTGGTTTAAAAGCATAGGGACAGAGAATTCGCCGGGTACAAAGGTGTTTGCTCTGACCGGTAAGGTCAAAAACACCGGACTGGTTGAAGTCCCTATGGGAATAACGCTGAGAGAGATAATTTTTGAAATAGGCGGCGGAATATTAGATGGGAAAAAATTTAAGGCTGTGCAGACGGGAGGCCCATCAGGCGGATGTCTGCCGGAGGAGTATCTGGACCTGTCGGTGGATTTTGACTCTCTTCGTAAGGTTGGTTCCATGATGGGTTCCGGCGGTATGGTTGTAATGGATGAGGAGACGTGTGTGGTTGATGTGGCAAAGTTCTTCTTGTCATTTACCAAAGAGGAGTCGTGCGGAAAGTGTCCTCCTTGCAGAATAGGCACGTACCAGATGCTTGAGATATTGAAAAAGATAACATCGGGGCATGGTGAACCCTCGGACTTAGATAATCTTGAACAGATATGCCGTAAGGTGCAAAAGGGTTCTCTCTGTGGTCTTGGGCAGAGTGCTCCAAACCCTATTCTTTCCACACTAAAATACTTCAGAGAGGAGTACGAGGAGCATGTCCATGATAAGTACTGCCGTGCAAAGGTGTGCAGCGGCCTTGGCACTTACTCGATAGACCACAGCGAGTGTTTCCTGTGTGGACTTTGTAAACAGGCCTGCGCATTTGGCGCCGTTAAGGAGACAAGAAGATCGTTTTTCATAGACCAGGATATGTGCACAAAGTGTAAGTCCTGTTATATGGCCTGCCCGATAGGAGCGGTAAAAGTGGGAAAGGGCACGGCAAAAGCCGCCCGCAAATAAGGAGAACGTTGAAATGGCTGACGAGAAAGACATTAAGACAATAACCGAGGATACCAGTAAATACCGGTGTCCGATACAAAAAGCTATACTGTTTCTGGATGAGTTCATAGAGGGCCCAATGTGTGCCAAATGCCTGCCCTGTCCTATGGGATCATATGAAATGAGAGTGCGCTGTAAACGGCTTGCTGAGGGGCAGGGAACCTTAGCAGATGTGGAGGCCATAAAAAACATAGCTCCGATTATGTTTGAAGCGTCCATGTGTAAAAAGGGCAAAGACACGGCTAAGTTTATTATTGACACTTTAGAAAACCTGCCGGGAGTATATGAGGCACACACTGATGGCAACTGCCCCGACAAAGAATGTGCAAAGCTGACAGCCTACAGGGTTATCGGTGATAAGTGCACGGCGTGTGATGAGTGCAAGGTTGCCTGTAAGGACTTTGCCATACTGGGAGAGAAGAGAAAACCATATCTTTCCGGCTACTATTCTTATGAGGTAGTGGATGTCAGGTGTACACGTTGTGGAAAGTGCGCAGAGGTTTGTAAGTACGGGGCAATAGAAGTCGTCAACATAAAAGACACCTTAGCGGTTAAGGCTTGAAATAAAAAAGAGATGGAGGGATTTTTTAATGGCTAATCTGATAACAATAAAGATAAACGGTACAGAACACAAAGTACCGGAGGGAGTTAATCTCATAGATGCCGCTCAGAGTGTTGGGGTGCATATTCCTAATTTCTGTTATCTTAAAGGCATGAAGGGGATTGGAGCCTGCCGGATGTGTCTTGTTGAGGTTAATGGCCGTGCTATGACCGCCTGTATCATGAAAACCAAAGACGGTATGGATGTGGTAACAGATAGTGAGAAACTAAAGGAGTCGCGTAAGTTTGTCGTTGACCTCATTCTTTCTATGCACCCCCTTGATTGTATGACCTGTACGAAGGCTGGAGTGTGCGAGTTACAAAGCTATGCTTATGAGTTTGAGATTAAGGAATCATCCTTTAGCAGAAAGAAGTTTGGCTTCCCGATAGACGATAAAAATCCGTTTATTAAGAGAGACCCTGATTACTGTATACTTTGCGGCAGATGCGTAAGGGTATGTAAGGAGCAGGGGACATCCGTACTGGAATTCTACGGCAGAGGGGTCGGCTCAAGAGTGACCACTGCCGCCGATAAACCACTTCAGGATTCGGGTTGTACGTTTTGCGGCTCCTGTTTGGACGTTTGTCCGGTAAATGCCATAGTAGAGGCTGACAGATGGCGAAAGGGACGTGAATGGCAGTACGAAAAAACCGAATCGGTTTGTCTTTATTGCGCAGGCGCTTGTGATATAAAAGTCAGCACGCATAAGGGTGATGTGGCAAAGGTGTGTGCCGGTGGCGATGACGCTATGGCTGAGCACTTTATCTGCGCCCTTGGCAGATACGGTTTTGACTCTCTTAACGCAGAAACCAGAGTGTTGAATCCTCTTAAAAAAGTTGACGGCACGCTTCAGGAAACAACATGGGCTGACGCTGCAAAAATAGTCTCTGAAAAAATAAAAGGTGCCGGCTCCGGAATTCTAACGGTATCCTCGATTACTAATGAGGATGCTTTGGCTATTAAGGGCTATTATGAAGCAGCAGGGGTTGAGAACTTAGTTGCCTCAGTGTCTTCTTATAGCGATAAGGCTTCTCTCATTGGAGATGCGGTAGATGTGGAAAACGCTGATTTAATGATAGTAGCAGGACTTAACCCTAACCAATGGACACGGTTCCTTCCATCCATAGATGCGCTTATCAGAACAAAAGCTGACAGAAAAGCAAAGCTTGTGGTGATTAACTCAGAGGACGCAAAAATCGCCGAGATTGCCGATGTAGTACTTAGTGGCGATGAGGCTTCTTTGTTAAAGTCACTGGCAAAGGCCATTGCAGATGCCGGGCTTGCCCTGCCTGCTGGTTTAGATGTATTGGGAGCAAGTGTATCTGAGGATATAACAAAAGCTGCCGAATTATTTAAAAACGCTCAGTCACCGGTTGTTATAACAACCCCTCAACTGTATCAGGCTGCGGCAAATCTTGCGCTTTTTAAAGGCGGTGCGGTTTCTGTCGGCTATGAGGCCAACTCCAAAGGGGTAACACTGATGGGGCTTCAGAGTAAAGGTTTGAAGTGTACAGATATGGTTGAAGGAAAAGTTTCGTCACTACTCACTGTCGGACATGGGCCCTTACCCGGAAGACCTAAAGTGGACTTTTGGGCAGCCATAGTTACAAACATGACAGATGTGGTTAAGGAGGCTGACATTGTGCTTCCAATGGCGGCATACCTTGAGACTGACGGCACAATCGTTGACTATCAGGGACGGCTTAAAAAGCTCTCAAAAACTGTCGAACCCCTCGGCCAGGCAAAACCGGTTGCAGCAATATTCACTGAAATTGCCAAAGCCGCAGGAAAAGATATATCAATAAGTGCCTCCGAGATAGAATCGCTGGCAAAAGAAACTGTAAAGGTAAAAGCCGCACCATTTGAAAAACGAACAGATTTACACGCTGTTTCTCTTGAAATAGAGGAGCTTATACAAGCTCACATTGTTAACGGCTCAAGGCTTTTCTGGCTTAAAGAAGTACAAAAAGTAGCAGTTAGTTGAGATAAGATTCTTAAGGGAGAGGGCGTTGCCCTCTCCCTTAGACCCTCTCCCACAAGGGGTTTTAAACCCCTTGACCCCCGGTTTTGGTGTTAGCGATCATTCCAAGCCGTCATTGCGAGGAGCAAAGCGCCCTTGCAATCCCCTCCACACATTAAGTTATAATTTGGATAGTAAATTCTTGGGATAACGAGGACGAGAGCTATGCAATGGAAAGACGTTACGCTTAATATTTCTGACAAACAACGAACGCGCTTAAAACAACTCGGTGCACAATTTACCGATGCGATGGAAAATAAGGGGCTAATCAAATGTGATGTCCCTGTGTCTCTTACAGAAGAGCTTACAGAGATTATCAATGCCAACACTGAAGTCAGAGCAAATCTTAAAGACGCTTATGAAAACAATAACCATTATGTGTTGCGGCTGATTGACAAAGATAATGAAATCCTAAATCTCCCGTGGCCGCTTGTAAGGGAAACAAATCACTTTAAACAGCTTGTTGACATCAAAAGTCTGCATATAGTAAAAACACCAACTCCGATATTTGATAAAAATTATTCTGATTTTACACCACAAGTAGCAGCGCCATTAAAAATCCTGATTATGATTTCCTCGCCAACTGATTTAAAACTGGAACAGCGTCTCTCATATGAAGATGAGGAGTACAGTATTTTAAAAGCATTTGAACCGCTGCTTAAAACCGGCCATGTGCAAATTGACTATACTGATGACGGTTCCCTTGAGGCATTAGAGTCAAAACTTAAAAACAAAGATAACAAATACCACATTCTGCATTTTTCCGGACACGGTTCATTTAAGGGTTCACAGGGGACATTGTGTCTTGAAGATCATAATACTTTACAAGAGACGCGTGTACCTGTAACAGATTTAGATTTTGCAAAGGCGGTTAATGCAAAACCCGATTATAAAATCCCACTTGTTGTGTTGTCATCGTGTAAGACCGCTCAGGGCAATTCAGAAAAGATATTAAGCGGTGTAACTAACAAGCTTATAAATATTGAAACACCGTCTGTTATCTCAATGGGAATGTCTGTGTCAGATAGACATGCAATACGTTTCACAGCAGAGCTTTACACAGAACTCGCAAACGGGCTGTCTATCCCTGAGGCTTTCTCAACCGCTATGAAACGCCTGAAAATTCATGAGCAACAACAAGCTGCCAATGGCGGCTATGTAACACAACAATGGATGATTCCAAATCTCTACGTCTCACGTAAAATTGAAAAACTCGTGGACTGGGATAGCGCTCCTGTTCCCTTGAAATTGACAAACTATCAATATGTGACCGAGGGCAAACAAATATCGTTAGCTCACAAGGCGGGTTTTATGTTTGTCGGGCGCAGGGCTGAGAAAGCAAAAGTATTTGAACCGTTTTTTGATCGGAAACCTATAATGCTGAAGGGTCAGGGAGGAGTCGGTAAAAGCACAATGGCCGAATATATGGTTCAACGGGCTATAACAAAGGATCCTGCTAAGACCGTTCCGGTTATTATCACTCATGAGGTGCGCTCGATTGACGATGTTTTAAAAGTTATAGAAGCTGCAATGTTAAAAACCGGCTCTGAAAAAATGGTGAATATTACAATAACATCAAAATCTATTCCAGAGGCGATACTTCGGCTTGATACAATATTGAGAGTTTTTGCAACAGACTATGACCCCGTTTTAGTGTTTGACAACCTTGAAACATTTCAGGATGTTTCAACAGGTTTGTTTAAAGCAGAATATAATGACATTTACGAGGTTATAAAGCATCTGTGTAGTGAGAAAATCTTACAGTTGGTTTTAACCGGCAGATACTCAATTCCCGGACTTGCAAATGTAATTGAGGTCAACTTAAACAACATCGGGTTTAACGATTATTGGAAAAAGTGCCAATATCTGGAGTTGTTTGAAATTCATAATGAGCTAAACAAGAAATTCTATTTAGATACGATTTTTGATAAGCAAGAGGCCGAATTTGTCGATCTGGTTAAATTTCTGTATGAAAGCTTAGGCGGGAATTTCCGGGCGCTTGAATTCTTTAACGAGATTTATAAGAATAAGCGAACAGAAATCACAGAATCTCTTAAAACGATAAAAAGTATGAAAGCGGTTTTAGCTGCAGCTGTTACTGACATAAAATCTGAGATGGCGCTGAATCTTGTTTTTAGAGAATTACTAAAGCTGGTTAACGCTGGTCAAAAGCGGGTTTTGTATCTGCTTTCCAATTTCAGGATTCCGGTTCAACTTAAGGCGTCCAAGTGCAGCCTGAGGGACAAGTGCTAACAGACTTAGATAGCGCTCTTTCATATCTGGGCAATCTGACTCTTATTGAGATTTCAACGGTTAAGACAGACGATACAGAGACAGTTAAATACTATTTCGTAACGCCGATAATCGCCGATTTATTGAAAGAACATGACGGCTTAATGTCAAATGAGGATACACTGAAAAAGACTGGATTCCCGCTCTGCATGGGGTCGCTGAGCCCCGGGAATGACAAAGAGGGGATCACTTCCTTTTCTGTCATTCCTGCGGAAGCAGGAATCCATTCCCTTAAAGTCAACTTTTCCGATAAACTCGCTGGTGATTATTACGATGATGTTGTTAATAATTTTGATGGCGGTTTAACGGAACATGAGGAGGCATTCTATCACTACCACAAAGCCAGAGTAAAAGAAAAGATTAATGAAATCGGCTCAAGACTGTCTCGCTATTATTATGACAGCTCATTGTATTCAGCAGCCTTCCATTATTGTAAAGCCGTTTATGAATTACTCGGGTTGGAGTCAGATTTACATGTTTTAAATTATCTGGGGTTAATTCTTCAATTATATTGCGACCTTGACGGAGCACTAAAGATATTTTTAGAGGTCGAAAAAATTACAAAGGCTAAGGGCGATAAACAACAAGAAGGGGCTATCTTAAGTAATATTGGTCAGATATATCATGTCAAAGGCGATTATGACAGCGCTCTTAAGTATCTGCTTGATAGCTTAAAACTCAGTAAGCAGATTAATAATAAAAAGGGGGATGGGGTTACTTTAAATAATATCGGTGAGATTTATAGAGTAAAAGGCGATTATTACTCAGCGCTTAAGTATATGCGTGATAGTTTAAAAAACAGTAAGGAGATTGGCGATAAACAACAGGAAGGGATCACTTTAAATAATATTAGCCTGATATATGATGCCAAGCGCGATTATGACGAAGCACTTAAATATCTGCTTGAGAGTTTAAAAATAGCGAGAGAGATAGGCGACAAGCAACAGGAAGGGGCTGCTTTAAATAATATCAGCCAGATATATGACGCCAAAGGCGATTATGACAGAGCGCTTCAGTATCTCCTTGAGAGTTTAAAAATCAGTAAGGAGATTGGCGATACGTTTGGTGTTGCGAACGCTCTTTTTAACCTTGCGGCGTTATACGAAGCGACTGGCAAACCTGCGGAATCGGCACAGTGCCTAAAAGATGTAACAGAAATCAATAAGACGTTAAAGAGTTATGAAGTGTCACAGGCATTAAAGCGCGCAGGGATAGAGGGGTAGGGGCGAATAATTATTCGCCCTTCATATCTGCGAAAATCTGCGCAATCTGCGGATAGAGATCTTTTAAAAGCTTTTTTTCCGCAGATGACGCAGATGAACGCAGATAAAATTCCTAAAAGATAGCGAACTCCGACTCCTCTCCTGTTGCCTCATTAACGACCAGAAGTTTCCCTTTGTCAGCTTTATTAAGCTGTGCATTGGCATTCAATAGTTCTATGCCATAGATTGTACCGTCAGGTGCCATATCAATGTTAATCTCTTCACTCATCTTTATTGTCTCCACACCGGCAGGCTCCACACCTTCATGCAAACGTAAATATGCAATGTTGTATCTTGGATCGTAGCTTATTTTCATAAAACCGTTCAGTAGCTCCTCGTTCTGTTAACCGCTCCTTCGCATGAGGGTGAAATATTATCATTAACCGCCCCAAATATTGCCATCACAAACCATTATGTTATCTTAACTCAAATGTAAATACTCAGTAAAGTCACAGATGTCAAAGAGCGCAGGGATAGAGGGGTAGGTCTAATCCTAAATCAGAATTACTAAACGCTTACAACTGTCAATTAAACAACTGTAATTTGTGTTAATTTATATTTATCTGTGGTTTATTCCTTTTATTAATTTACCTTTTTGAAAACGAATTGGTATTATGAGTCACATATGGCAGATGCAAAAGCTGAAATAGAGGCGCTCGTAAAGGAGCTTAATTACCATTCTTACAAGTACTATGTGCTGGATGCCCCTGAGATTACCGATGAGCAATATGACCTCATGTACGGAAGACTCAAGGAACTTCAGACAAAATACGGTTATGTACCAAATGACTCTCCAACAGAACGAGTAGGCGGCAAACCTCTGGATAAATTTGAAAAAGCCCATCACAGAATCCCTATGCTCTCCCTTGACGATACGTTTTCATTTGAAGAGGCCATTGAGTTTGACCGGCGCGTGAAGAGACTGCTGGATACACCTTCTGACATCTGCTACAGTGTGGAGGTAAAGTACGACGGACTTGCCGTGGAATTAAGTTATGAACGGGGAACACTTGTAAGGGGCTCAACCAGAGGAGATGGCTTAACAGGTGAGGATGTAACACAAAACATAAAAACCATAAAGGCGATTCCTCTTAAAATTCCCGGCGGCAATGTGCCGGAGGAAATAGAAATCCGGGGTGAAATCTTTATGAAACGCGATGATTTTATCAAAGTAAACGAACTCAGGATAGCTCAAGGAGACCAGCCATTTGCTAACCCTCGTAACGCAGCAGCAGGCGCCATAAGACAACTGGATCCCAACATCACGGCACAAAGAAAGGTTCAAATAGCGTGCTACGGGCTTGGGTTTGCCTCTGCAATACCATTCAGCACACAGGATGGGCTTGTCGGTTGGCTCAGAGATAACAAGTTTCCAACACCGCATATTTTTGAAGTAGTGCCAAACATCGAAAAAGCTCTGGATGTGGTTAAACACATTGGTAAAATCCGAGAATCGTTGCCCTTTGACATTGACGGGGCTGTGATAAAGGTAAATGATTTTAAACTTAGAGAAACTCTTGGAGCACGGACAAAAGAACCGCGCTGGGCAATTGCCTTTAAGTATCAGGCACACCGAGGGGTAACAAAAATACGGGAAATCACAGTTAGCGTTGGACGCACCGGAACGCTGACCCCTGTTGCCATCCTTAGTCCTGTTTCAATCGGAGGAGTTACCGTATCTCGTTCAACTCTGCACAACTGGGATGAGATAAGACGAAAGGACATCCGCCCGGGAGACACGGTCATCGTGGAGCGTGCAGGGGATGTGATACCACACGTTGTTGAGGTTTTATATCGTGACAGCGCCGAACGAGAAACTGAATTTCCACCACCTTCTGCCTGTCCTGTGTGCGGCTCTGATGTGGTCAAAGAGGCGGCATCTGATGAAACCACAGAGGCTGCGGCATACAGGTGTATAGGGTTAAATTGCAGCGCTCAGGCCATCGGTCGCCTTAAGCACTATGTGTCACGGGCTGCTATGAATATTGAAGGACTTGGGAGGAAAACAATAGAGATGTTTTATGAAAAGGGGTTGATTAAGTCCATCACGGATATTTATAAATTAGAGGCTTTTAAAATATACGGACTTCCCGGATTTGCCGAAAAATCGGTGGATAATTTATTTATATCCATAGAAAACAGTAAAAAAGCGACCCTTGCACGGTTTCTCTACGCTCTTGGGTTAAGACATGCCGGGGAGTTTGTTTCAAAGGTTCTCGCTGTCCGTTACAAAAGCATAGATAAATTGTATCACATAAAACATGAAGAACTTGTTGAGACAGAAGGACTTGGCGAAATCATAGCTGAGAGCATTGCAGAATTTTTTAATGACGAAAAAAACATACAAGCAATAAAAGAGATTTTAAATAAAGGCGTTCAGCTAAGCAATCCCGACTATAAATCAAACGTCTCAAGCGAGGACGTACAGCCCGGGCTTTTTGGCGCTAAATTGCCACTGGATGGTTTAAAGGTTGTAATCACCGGAACTCTGCCGGTTGAGCGTAAACGGCTTGAGGCATTAATCTCAGAAAACGGAGGCAAAGTGGCCTCTGCTGTATCCAAAGAGACATCGTACGTGATAGCCGGTGACAAACCCGGTAGCAAATTTGACAAAGCAAAAATACTTAACATTAAAATCATAACCTATGAGGAATTTCTCAAACTGATGGATAAGTAGTATTAAGGGAAAGGGCTTTGCCCTCTCCCTTAAAAACCCTCTCCCACAAGGGAGCCAGCTCCCTTGACCCTAAGTTTTTTTGCTGCGATTGGGTGGTTTAATCTAATGTTGAGTTGGTTTGCTTGTTAGTAAAGAATTTTTTAACCGGCGTTCCGCCGCTTAAAAAGTTTTAATGCGAGCTCTGCCCGCACAACAGACGAGCAGATTAAAAGATTTATACGTATTACCGTTCTATATATACCAGTGCAATCAGACATAACAGTACAAATCTTATTGTTTAGGCATGGATGCCCGATTCCATTTCGTTACTTACTCGGTCTGACAAAAGCGTCTATTTTTATATAAATATCACTGAGTAATTATTGACAATCCTTATGGTTTTAAAATAATATACAAGATGGTTTTACCTATATGAAAAAAATTCATTGGTTTATAAAAGGAACATGTATGACAGACAATCAGCTTGACCCTACAACTGAAGAAATGAAGCGTTTTATAAGTGAACGGCTTGATAGAATTTTTAAATTAGATGATCTCCCCTTTGAAATTGATAAAGGACCTAAGGTCGTTTTACATATATTGCCCATTGCTTCTTTTGCTTCTCAATCAATCCCTAAAATTTTTGATTCTCCTCAATTATATGACCTGAGCTTGATGAGAATAAAACCGTTAACTCATGATTCCAACAACGATGCCTTTCTAGCTCACTCCAGTATTGATACCTCAAGCTATTGCCAGCTATTCAGAACCGGGTGTATAGAATCAGTTGAATCTGACATAATCTATAAAGAAAAAGAAGAAATATTTATACCTTATAGTGCTTTTAAAAACATAATTATTGATGCTGTTTTGAAGTACGTAACTTTTCTCAAAAAAATAAATATGCAATGTCCTATGATTGTTGTAATCACATTGTTGGATGTAAAAGGTGTTCTTTTAAAAATTGACAATAATTATACAGAGACACCGAAACCTATAGACAAAGACATGCTTATGTTTCAAGACATTTTAATTGATGACTATTCGACGGTTTTAGAAAAAACTGAATTGGAAAAACTTTTGACGCCAACTTTTGACACACTATGGAATGCCTGTGGATTACCTCGTCGCGATCACTTATGATAAAGATGGTAATTTAAGAGGCCACTTGCAAGATAACCATTAAGGCTACAGAATTCTAAAGATTAGCTAACACTGAGAGATTATACTATTAAATCTTTTCATCTGTTCATCTGTTTTGAGGGCGGAGCTCTCATTGAAACTTTTTAAGCGGCGGAACGCCGGTTGAAAAATTCTCTACCCACAAGCACACCAACAAAACATGAAACTAAACTACACAATCGCAATCAAAGAACCGGGGGTCACGGGGAATCATTCCCCGTGCAGGATAGGGTCTAAGGGAAAGGACAGAGTCCTTTCCCTTAATACTTGCATCTCCTCCCTACCGCCTTCCTGCGTGTAAATATAAAAACAGCAATTCCCGTCCAAAATACAGGCTAAGAAGCGTACCGATTGCTAAAAAGGGGCCAAAGGGAATCCTTGACTGCCAATTCCTGCCCTTTACAATCATCACCGAGATGCCATAGATTGAGCCGATAAAGCTACCGGCAAACATTGCCATAAGTACGGCTTTCCAGCCTAAGACAGCGCCGGTCATCGCCATCATCTTGATGTCACCGCCGCCCATAGCCTCTTTTTTCAAGATTTTTTCACCCAAAAAAGCTATCGTATAAAAAACCCCAAATCCAACAGCCAATCCAATTATTGAGTTTACAATACCGAGTTTCTGGCTTGTGTTAAATACATCGGGCAGTATGAAAGCGCTGGCGATGAGACCTGCTATGGCGCCAGGGATTGTTATAACATCTGGGATAATCATGTGGTCAAAATCAATAAAGATTATCACAATCATAGACGATACAAATACCATATAAAATATTGAATACGGGGTCAGGTGGAATTTATAAAACGTAAGCACATACAAAAGCCCGTTCAGTAGTTCAACTAATGGGTATCGTATTGAGATTTTTTCCTTGCAATGTCTGCATTTGCCAAGCAGTATCAAATAACTTAACACTGGGATGTTATCCCACGGTAAAATACGGGTGTGACAGTGCGGGCACGATGAGGGCGGACTCACAATAGATTTTTCCAGCGGCAGTCTGTAAATACAGACATTTAGGAATGAGCCAACAACAAGCCCAAAGGTCAAAACCACTATATAAGGAAACACCCTACCCCTCTGGTGTGCTGACTGCTGAAGCCTGTTTCTTTAATTCTTCAATCTTGTTGTCAAGCTCTGTAACATCCCGCAGATTCCTTGAAATCTCCGGATGGGTATAAACGTTAGACGGATTTTCGGCAGAGCTTAATTCATATACCTTCTCACCTATCTCAGCATACAGTGAAGTCTTTGACCTTTCAAGCTCTGTTATTTTTTCAAGGAGTTTAAATAATGCGATATCTGTTTTCAATCTGTCGGAAACAAACACGGAGACCCATTTAATTTTTTCTATCCCACGCGCCAAATCTTCTTTAAGGTCACTCCACAATTCACACCCCCCCTACCCTCAACTTTAGCTGCCTTGCCTCTGTTCCAGTATAATATCGTCAAAGTCCTTATCTGTGCCATCCAGACGCATCTTTGAGTATCGAGTCTCACTTATAATATCTATATCCCAACCGGTAAGTTTCATGGCAAGCTTTACGTTTTGCCCTTTTTTACCGATAGCCAGAGAGAGCTGTGTGTCATCAACAACGACCATAGCTGTTTTATCCTCTTCATTGATACCGATTTTATCCACCTCGGCAGGCGTCAGCGCCTTGGCTATATAGACCCTTATATCAGTGGTCCAGTGGATAATGTCTATACGTTCTCCACGTAATTCTCTCACTATAGCCTGCACACGGGTTCCTTTCATCCCAACACATGCTCCCACGGGGTCTATCGAATGATCACTGGAAAACACGGCTAATTTTGTTCTCTCCCCTGGCTCTCTGACCAGGTCTTTTATTGTAACTATCCCGTCATTAATCTCCGGAACCTCCATCTTAAAAAGCTCCGATACGAATTCCGCAGAAGCCCTCGACAATACTATCTGAGGCCCCTTTGAAGAGGGATTAACAGCCGCAATATACGCCCTTATCGTATCCCCCGACTTAAGATACTCTCTGGGCAACGTATCCCTTATCGGCAGCACAGCCTCCACTTTCCCGATGTTTATAAAGTACATCCCTTTTTCTTTTCTTTGCACCACACCTGAGGCAATTGTATGCACCTTACCGATGAATTTATCATAAATTACGTCCCTTTCAGCCTCCCGCACTTTTTGCATTATCACCTGTTTGGCTGTTTGAGCTGCAATACGTCCAAAGTCCTTTATATCAATAGGGTCTTGTATCTCATCGCCTATTTTTGCATTTTTATTAAGCAGAAGAGCATCCGGAAGTGTTATTTCAATATGTGGGTCAACAACATTATTTACTACTGTTTTTGTCTTAAATACTCTGAGTTCATAGCTTTCAGGACTTATAGTCAGCCCTATGTTTTCATTCCTTACGAATTTCCTCTTCACTGCCGTCAACATCGCCGACTCTATTGTGGCTCTCAGGTGGTCCCTCGATATCCCCTTTTCATTGCTTATCTGCTCTATTACGTACCGGATTTCTTTGCTCATCTTATCTCTATCTCCACTTTAGCTCTTGATACGTTGTCAATGGGGATTGCCACAATTCTCTTATCAACCGTAAGGGTTATCGAATCCTCCTCGACGCTTTGGAGGCGTCCCCTGAAAAAATTCTCATTACTTATCTTTTCTGCTGTTACCACATTGAGAAGTTTCCCGATATTCTTTAAGAAATCTGTCCTGCCCTTAAGCGGCCTGTCTATGCCGGGAGAGGTCACCTCAAGTGTATATGACTCAGGAAACATGTCCTCTACGTCAAGCATCACACCTACTTCACGGCTAACCCTCTCACAGTCACTTAGAGTAACTCCGCTCTCCTTATCCAACGTCAATCTCAAAAGTGTACGGCTGCCGCGGCCCTTTACCTCAACCCCGACTATATCCACACCGTTTCTCAGTGCTACCTCCTCTACGAGGTTTCTTAATTTCTTCTGCATTTCCATCATAAAAAACAAAAAAGTGGGTTAAGCCCACTCGTTAAATTAAATAAAGAGCACATAACATCACTCTTACCACTAAATAGCATTATAGCATTTTTAATTGTAAATGTCAAATAAAGGCGGTTCAAACCCTGTGGTTATTTTTATTTTGGTTAAACAAAACAAAAAAAATCTTGATTTTTTAATTTTAATTAAGATACTATTAGTACTGATGTTGATAGCGGCAATTACTAAATACATTACTACAGGCGCATGAAGGGAAAGGTATGAAAACACCAGATATGAAAAAGGGGTTGGTTGTGCACAGAAACGACATGCCGCTTTATGCAATCGGAGTGGCAGCCGAGTTGGTAGGTATAACTGACCAAACACTGCGATTATATGAAAAACACGGACTAATCAAGCCGACACGGAGAAATAAAAACAGATACTACTCGGAAAACGATGTAAAGTGGCTCCAGTGTATAAGAGATTTGATTCACAACAGAAAGATAAGTATTGAGGGATTAAAACTCCTCCTTGACTACGCTCCATGCTGGGAAATAACTAACTGTCCGGAAAAAAAGAAAAGCATGTGTTCAGCCTATGTCAACAAATCCATGTCCTGTTGGGAGTTGAGTAAAAAGAGGTGCATTAAGGAAAACGGCGACAACTGTGATGACTGTATAGTCTATTTAAAAGCTTTCAAAAAACCTTAAATAACATAAAATAAAACATGTACAAGAAAATTTCTTTAGTTTTAGTATAATATACAATAGTGCTCTTATTTGTTTAAGGAGGGAGATGTATGGCAGGGCAAAAGACGACTGGGCAGCTAAAGAAAAAAAGTTTATCATTCGGTGGTTCTGTATCAGATAAAGACCTGGTGGTGTTTACACGCCAGTTTTCAACAATGATTGATGCCGGTCTCCCACTTGTCCAGTCACTTGACATACTGTCTGAGCAATCGGAAAACCCCACATTTAAGAACATCATATATGAAATGAAATTAGAGGTCGAGGGCGGCTCTACGTTTTCCGATGCACTGAAAAAATATCCGAAAGTGTTTAACGAACTCTACGCCAATATGGTTCAGGCAGGAGAGGCCGGCGGTATTTTGGATACGGTGCTTCAGAGGCTTGCCGACTACATTGAGAAGTCCATGAGACTTAAAAAGAAAGTAAAAGGGGCCATGACTTATCCTATAGTTATCATTTCAATAGCGGTCATATGTATAGGCGTTATAATGGTATTTGTGGTACCGACGTTTGCTAAGATGTTTGCCTCATTGGGCGGCACGCTGCCGGCTCCCACAAGGGTAATCATAGCACTCAGCGGCTTTATAGCCGGCTGGGGCGGTCTTATGATTGTTGTGGTTTTTGTAGCAACTGTGTTTGTCTATAAGCAAATTCGAAGTACAGACAACGGTAAGTACATAACCGATAAGATATTCCTAAAAATGCCCATATTTGGTATTCTTATAAGAAAGGTGGCTGTTGCTAAATTTACGAGGACCCTTGGCACACTTATCTCAAGTGGAGTGCCTATTCTTGAGGGACTTGAAAACACCGCAAGAACCTCTGGCAATAAAGTTGTGGAAAGAACAATTTATTCGGTAAGAAGCGCAGTAACAGAGGGGTTGCCGTTATCAGATCCTCTTAGCAAGGCAGGGGTTTTTCCGCCCATGGTCACCAGCATGATTGCAATAGGAGAGTCAACCGGAGCGCTGGATGCTATGTTAAATAAAATAGCTGACTTTTACGACGAAGAGGTTGACAACACCGTTTCAAATCTGACAGCCCTCATGGAACCTCTCATGATAGTTTTTCTGGGCGGAACTGTTGGATTTACTGTAGTTGCAATGTACTTGCCCATCTTTAAGATGGTCACTCTTATTAAGTAAACTTGTTTGTTGAAATAAGAAAAATCCGTGCTCTGATTCTTCTCAGAGTCGGCATCACATATCTTTTACTTGCATCGTTTTTTCTCTATGGCGGAAAGTTTGCCGTTTTTCCATACCCTGATTTGCTTTCCAATCTGGCTGTGTTTATATTCATCCTTACGATTCTTTACCTGCTAGTACTTAAAAGACTGCAGAAAACCCCAGATTCTAAAACCACCGGCAGGTTTCATTTATTTACTTATTTTCAGATTGTTTTTGATTCCTTTATTATTTTTTTTCTGATTATTATAACAGGGGGAATAGACAGCTGGTTTTCCTTTCTGCTGCTTGTAAATGTTATTTCTGCCGGGGTCACACTTGGCCGGGCCCCAATTATGATAATGGCATCATTAAATTCAATCGGTTACGGTACAGTCATCGTGCTGCAATTTTACCAGATACTGAAAGTTCCATATTCTGCGACTCTGATTGGCCAGGACTTCTTTTACAACATATTTGCAAACATGACGGCTCTTTTTCTAACCGCTTATTTAAGCCGCCATCTCCTTATCAGGCTTGAGAAAACCTCAAGCACACTTAAACAAGCTGAAAGTAATTTTCAAGACCTCTATTCATTTCATCAGGAGGTGATAGAAAACATACCGGCTGGCTTGATTTACACAGATAAGGACGGTAAAATTATGCTCTTTAACCGGCCAGCTGAAAAGATAACAGGCATTTCAAGAGAAACAGCAACCGATAAGACACTGTATGACATCTTTAAATTTGTACCTGTTCAAATGGATACCGGAATTTTTAAAGGCACTATTACGGATTATACAGATGATAGTGAAAAGATTATAGAAATGAAAATCTCAACCCATACAAATAACTCAGGTCAACTGCTGGGATTTGTTACAGCCTTTGAGGACCAGACCAGAATAACTGAGCTACAGAGGGATATGAAGGAAAAGGAGAAATTAGCAGCCATAGGAGAGCTTTCCGCAAACATAGCCCATGAGATAAGAAATCCTCTTGCTGCGCTCAGGACTTCAATAGAGATGCTTCGGGAGGACAGTCTTTCAGGCACACTAAAACCAGAGCGTACAACCCGCATCATGGACATTGCAATTAAGGAAATGGACAGACTCAACAAAATTATAACTGATTTTCTCATATACTCAAGCCCAAAACCTCCCAATCTTACCTCGGTTTATTTAAACAAGGTGCTGCGAGAGAGTGTGGACATGCTCCGCACCTCTGTGATAACCTATGCTGAGGGCAGCAGGCATATAAGCATTAACTATGACGAACCGGAGAGTTCGCTAAATGTTCATTGTGATGAGGATAAAATTAAGCAGGTGTTTTTGAATCTTGGTATAAATGCCTTGCAATCGTTGACAGCGGGCGGAACTCTCAGTATTTCTGTTAAACGTCTCGGTGATTTTGTTAAAATAACATTCAGCGATACCGGTACGGGTATTGATAGTGATGTTTTAAAGAAGATATTTTATCCCTTTTATACCACCAAAAGAGGGGGCTCCGGTTTAGGGCTTGCCATAGTCTACAGGATAATAGAGGAGCATTCGGGGAAAATAAAGGTGGTTAGTTTTCCCCAAAAAGGAACTACGTTTGACATCTTTTTACCCGGAGGCGGATAGAAATGGAGTATGGAAAAATCCTTATAGTGGAAGACGAAAAGAGTATGAACGAAATTCTAAGGATGCTTTTAGAGGGAGAGGGGTATGAGGTTGTTTCAGCATATGACGGCAGGGAGGGGCTTGAGGCTGTAAAGAAAGACATCTTTGACATAGTGCTTACAGATATTAAGATGCCTGTGCAAACCGGCTTTGAGGTTCTAAGGGAGGTGAAAGAACAAAGTCCTGAGACAATCGTGATAATGATAACAGCCTTTGGAACCACAGAGGACGCTATTGAGGCAATGAAGGCCGGGGCTTACGACTACGTAAATAAACCATTTAAAATAGATGAAATACGGTTAATCATAAAAAAAGCGCTTGAAAAACGGCATCTTAGCAGAGAAGTTAAAAATCTGAAAGACCAATTGGACGGCACCTACCGCTTTGAAAATATAATAGGCAAAAGTAAATGTATGAGAGATCTTCTTATGGCAGTGCCAAGGGTGGCAGAGAGCAATTCAAACGTGTTGTTGACCGGTGAAACCGGTTGTGGCAAGGAGCTGCTTGCCCATGCCATACATAAGCTAAGCAAACGGGCAGATAAAGACTTTGTTGCTATAAACTGTGCAGCCCTTCCGGAGGGGCTTTTAGAGAGTGAGCTGTTTGGGCATATGAAGGGCTCTTTTACAGGGGCATCCTCAAACAAAGAGGGCCTTTTTGAAGTGGCAGACAGCGGCACCATGTTTTTGGATGAGATAGGTGATATGCCCCTTGCGCTGCAAGCAAAACTGCTCAGAGTGCTTGAGGATGGTACGTACAGAAGAATTGGCGGCACTAAAGACCTAAAGACCGATGTAAGGGTAATATCGGCTACAAATAAAATCCTCAAAGATGAATCCGCTACAGGGCGATTCAGAACAGATCTGTACTACAGGTTAAACGTTATTCCAATTCACATTCCACCTTTAAGAAACAGAAGAGACGACATCCCGATTCTATTAGACTACTTTTTGGAGAAGAACAATATAACCAACAGAAGGTTTTCAAATGACGCCATTGACGCCCTGATGAAATACTCATGGCCAGGAAACGTAAGAGAACTTGAGAACATGATTGACCGGGTACTTACATTTTCCGAGGAAGAGATAATAACTGCAGAGGAGCTCCCACTGGAACTCCGAGAGCAGCTCATATCGGTAGAGTTTCCACCTGACGGGGTGTTTCTTGATGACATATTGATGGAAACAGAAAAACTGTATCTTAAAAAAGCACTTGAAACAGCCGCCGGAAATAAAACAGAGGCGGCAAAAGTGCTAAACATATCGTTTCGCCAATTCAGACACAGACTTAAAAAGTATGGTATTGATTAACAACGGATTGCATTTTTGTTGTACCAGCTTGTATAATCAAAAGTGTTAAAATGCCTGAGTGCCAATCAGACGTTTGTAAACACCAGATTTTCAGATACCGGAGTAAATACTGACACATGAGACTTTTAGATTTCTTAACTGCTGAGACTGACCTCAGAAGCACCAGGGTCATTGTGATGTCCACCCTGGCAGGTTCTGCCAATGCAATGGTAGTAGTAATCATAAACAACGTCGCTCAGGATTTTTCAGAGCTTAATTTCAGATCCCTTCTAATGTTTTCTCTGTGCATCTTACTGTATGTAGTTACAAAAAAATATTCACTCTATGAAACTGCCACAACAGTGCGCACGGCCATGTATCGAGCCAATATGCGGATTTCTGATAAAATCAGGCGCACATCTCTCATGTCTCTGGAGACAATCGGTAAAACACAAATATATACCACTATGGCTGAAAACACGGAAATTGTCTATGAGGCGTCAAGAAAAATGGTCAACGGAATCTCCCAGATAGTAATGCTGGTTTTCTGCTTTATTTATATAGCCATACTTTCTATGACAGCCTTCTGGTTTTCTATAGCCATGATAGGCAGCGCAGTTTTAATCTATATTCTAAACCAAAAAAAAATAAGCGAAGGACTTCGCGCAGCGGCCAATAAAGAGGGCGAATATTTTGACACTATGAATCATATCCTTGAGGGTTTTAAGGAAATCAAGATGAATGTGAAAAAAAGCGAGGATCTGCTACGAAATTATCTTGAAAAAATATCTCGTTCCACTAAAGAGCTACAGATAGGCACAGAGAACAGAGTGATAGCAAACTACATATTTATTCAGATATTTTTCTACATACTACTTGGTTCTATAGTGTTTGTGCTGCCTCAGACCTCGTCAGTAACGGTGAAGGTGGTAGGACAGATAACCGCTGTGATACTTTTTATAATAGGCCCCCTGGGAAACGTGGTAGAAGCCATACCGCTTATACTAAAGGCAAACATGTCGCTTGAGCGCTTTGACAATCTTGAGAAACTTCTGGAGGACTCCGACGATATGAAACACACAGCCCCTGATGCAATCCTAAGAAGTAAAGAAACATTTGACGCAATAACTCTCAAAAGAGTAATATTTACGTACCCTGAAACACCAGCAAAGCAATCTTTCACCGTAGGGCCCATAGACCTGACTATCAAACGGGGTGAAGTCGTCTTTTTAGTTGGCGGAAACGGTTCCGGCAAAACCACCCTGCTTAAAATACTGACAGGCCTCTATTATCCTCAGTCGGGAACTATTATGGTTGATGATATAGCGGTTAATATGACAAATTACGCATATTACAGAGACCTGATTGCTGTTATCTTCACTGAGTCCCATGTCTTTGACAGGCTTTATGGGATAGATGATGTTGACGAGATAAAACTAAACGAGCTTATCAATATGATGGAACTGGTTGATAAAACCTCATACGTTGAGGGTAAATTTACTGATATAAAACTCTCCACCGGACAGCGCAAAAGACTGGCCCTGATTGAATCCTTAATGGAGAACAGAGCGGTTTATGTGCTGGATGAGGTGGCGGCAGACCAGGACCCGCATTTCAGAAAGTACTTTTACGACAATATATTAAGGAAAATGCAAAGCGAGGGTAAAACGATTATTGCAGCCACTCATGATGACAAGTATTTTTATGTTGCTGACCGGGTGCTTAAAATGGATTACGGGAAAATAACTGAGGACAGACATCATGGGCAGCACAAGTAAACTTAAAAACCGCATAGCCTGCTTCAGAGACAACCTTAGCGAACACATCCCGCAGATGCTGGTAACTCTGATACTGGTAGCACTATTATTAGCGTTTCTTTGGCAGCGGATTGTTATTTCTGTAAACTCCGGAGAGGCAGGAGTGCTGTATAAGAGGTTTTACGGCGGTACGGTAGTAGATAAGGTTTACGGAGAGGGAATACACTTGATATTTCCATGGGATTCCATGACTGTGTACAACGTCAGATATCAGACTTTGCAGCACAACGTGGATGCAATAACCAAACAAGGATTAACAATACATCTGGATGTTGTTATCAGATACCGTCCGGAATATCAGGTGTTAGGAGTGCTGCATCAGGCAGTCGGAACTGATTATGCTAACACAATAGTAAAACCTGAGGTGGAGGCTGCCTTGCGTGCCGTAGTAGGTAATTATGACGCTGATGATGTATATTCCAACAAAAATGCAGCGATTCAGACAATAGTAAACCAGAGTCTCAGACAGGTATCTCGCAGATTCGTTCAGATAGACAGCGTTATGATAACAAAGGTCACACTGCCGGAGAAGATACAAAAAGCCATCTTGCAAAAAATGGAACAAGAGCAGATGGATCTCGCATATGATTACAAGGTAGATATAGAGAAAAAAGAAGCCTTTAGAAAGAAGATAGAGGCCGAGGGTATAAAAGTCTATAACGAAACTATAAACGCTACTTTAAATGAAAACATACTAAGATATGTGGGTATAGCTGCTACCAAAGATTTGTCAACATCCCCAAATTCAAAGATTATAGTCATAGGGGGCGGCAAGACCGGCTTACCTGTTCTTTTGGATACAGGGAAATAGAGGTTGTCGGGTTTGAAGAGAACATTTGTTTTAATTACAGTTTTAATTTTTATATCATTGCTTAATTCATGCAAGACGTATTTTGAAAAAACAGAGAAAAGGGGCGTAAAAGCTGAAAAACTAAGCGGGAATATAGTTATTGGGGTTGTGAGATCATCCACACAAACCGATGACATGGTAGATGGCATTATGCTGGCCGTAGAAGAGTTCAATGCAAAGGGCGGCTTTAAGGGTAGAAAAATGAGGTACATAGAAAGAGAAGACAATGGTAAACCGGACAACGCTATAGAAATAGCGCGTGAATTTGCAAATAATGAAGATGTAATAGCTGTTATTGGCCATCTGAACACAGACGTTGCGATTGCCGCATCAGTTGTGTATGAATATAATGGTGTTGTTTTTATAACACCAAGGGCGACAAATCCACTCCTTACCAGACATGGCTTTGGGTACGTGTTCAGAAATAGAACCTCGGATGGATATAGCGCTTTGTGGCTGGCTAAATATATGTACGACATGGGGTATAAAGACGTCGTAGTAGTTGACGACAACTCGGCCTACGGCACAGGGTTGGCAATCTCTTTTCAGACGTATGCCACAGATTTCGGGCTTAATGTGGAAAAAGGGTTTGCTTATTATAAGGGATACACTGATTACAGGTATATTATCGAAAATATAAAAGGACAGGGCAAATTCGATGCAGTATTCATTGCAGGAACAGCTCCTGATGCGGCTGTATTTATACAGCAAGCAAGGGAGATGGGATTAACAGCACCTTTTGTAGGAGGAAACGGCATTCACTCACCTCTGCTTTGGACAATTGCAGGAAAAGCCGCAGAGGGTGTCGTGACTTCAACCGAATTTAATCATGAAGACAACAATACAATAACAAGAGAGTTTATAAGACACTTTGAGGCAAAATATAAAAGGCAGCCGCATGAAATGGCAGCTCTCGGATATGACGATGTAGAGCTTATAATTTATGCTTTTACTAAAGGCGGCACGACAACACCTGAGGTAATCGCATCAAACATCAGATTTATTGAGGGCTGGGAAAGTGTTTTAGGTTACTATGATATGAAAGAAAATGGTGATATAGGTGATAAAAGGATTTACTTTGAGAAATTGCGCAATGGTGAGTTTACTTTGCTTAATTACGATAAAGATGAAACATATGAAGGCATAAAAAAGTTTTTTGATGAACACTTAAAAGATATTCACAAGGAGGTTCAAAAATGATTGAGTATATAATCTTATACGTATTGGGAAGTCTGATTATAGCTATGTTTGGAGCTAACAGAAAGCTTGGATTTTGGGGATATTTTTTTGCTTCTCTTCTTTTTTCACCATTTATTGGAATAATCCTGTTTTTTGCCTCCGATAAACGGAAAAAACCAGGTTGCTGCTGATTACAGGCACCGCAAATATGTTTACCCTGTTTTGTTTACCATTTGCGGGCGGCAGTTCATACTCTTACAGAGATTTCCAGTCTCATATTGGTGATTTTATAGAAATATCTCCGCTTGAACTCCAGGGACGCGGACGAAAATACGGCACTCCGTTACAGACAAACATTTACGACATGGCAGAGGGGCTGTACCTCCAGATGAAGGACAAAATAAACGGCAGGTACGCCTTCTGGGGACACAGCATGGGGGGATGGTTAGCCTATCTGCTGGTAAAGAAGCTGACTCAGGAAAATAAACCGCTTCCGGAACACTTATTTATAAGTGGATGTGAGGCGCCGTCTATAGAAAACCGCAGACGTGACCGCCACAAACTCTCAAAGAGCGAATTTATCGCACTTCTTAGAAAATATGACGGATGCCCGGATGAGGTGCTTCAAAACGATGAACTTATGGAGCTGTTTGAGCCAATAATACGGGCTGATTTTAAAGCTGTAGAGACCTATGACTATGAACCATCGGCGCCCCTCAATCTGCCCATGACAGTAATGAGAGGTCTTAATGAAGAGATAAGTTACAGAGACGTCCTAAGGTGGCAGGATGAGACAGTTCACAAGATAAAATTATTACAATTTCCCGGTTCCCATTTTTTTATCTATGACCATTTACCGGAAATAGGGAGAATAATTACCGATACGCTTGGAAATATTCAGTGTTAATTCAAATCTGATAATAAAATTGTCATATGATCTTTATACAATATATCCGTTTCAACAAACAACTTCCAGAAGCGCTTTTTGACTCATATATGAATTTGTTACCTGAAAAGGACCGGCAAAATATTCGCAGATTCCTGAGGTGGCAAGACAGAGAGGCGGCTCTCTATGGCAGATTGCTGCTAGCTTCAGGTATTGATAAATTCTTTAAAGACTTCAAGTTGACACTACATGACATATTGATAAATGAATGGGGACGGCCGTTTTTCAAAGACTCAGGAATCGATTTTAATATATCTCACACTGATGGCTGTGTCGTCTGTATCATAACCGATGATGGACGAGTAGGAATAGATATAGAATTTATAAAGCCCATTGATACAGACGGATTTCAAAAGTATATGGATACCTTGCAGTGGAAGGAGATAGCCACTGACAGCAGTTGCAAGAGTTTTTACAAGTACTGGACTATGAAAGAAAGTGTCATTAAAGCAGAGGGCAGAGGGCTTTCCATTCCGCTATCGGATGTAAAAACAGAAAAGCAGGGTGAAGCCATACTTTATGGCTACAAATGGTATCTCACAGAGGTTTTTATAGACAGCCGTTATATTTGTTATGCTGCCACTGATTTTTCAATCGGAGATGGGATTCGGATATATTCAATAAACTGTGTCAAGTGTGAAATCACCTTAAACGGTAATATCCAATTTTAGCCTACCCTCAAAAAATAAAGCAAGTTGAGAGACAGTCTGGCTCCAGTTTCTCAATGGCTGTC
>JADFXG010000028.1 GCA_015233895.1 Nitrospirota bacterium
CTGTATTAGAAAAGCTGCGTAGTTTAAATGAAGGAGAGATTGGTGACTGGGATGTATGGCTGCGCAGTCCTGAGGATAATGAATTAGTGAAAGGCCGGTTAAGTACAATAAGAAAAAGTAATGCTGCATAGATTGACTTCCTCCGCATAGGCTGTTGTTGTACGCAGAGATTTGCCGTCTGCAAAATGAATTAACAATAGTCTAAGCAAAGTGCTTGCATTTGTTATTTTTCGCTTACGTGTTAATGCACCTAAACCAGTAGCCTTTGCTTCCCAGTCTTTAGGTAAGAACCTCTTAAGTATTTCCCATTCATCTTGTATTATTTTTGCCTCCATACTGTATATTGTATCATGATATGCCTCTATTTATCTAATATCTTATTTGAGCGCTTATGGGGGCTAAGGGAGAGGGACAAAGAGATAGTGATAGGGGATACTACAAGGGAAAAACTCTACCGGATAAGCCCAGCAACAATAGACAGGCTATTATCCAATGAGAGAAAGAAGTACAATTTGAAGGGCAAATCCCATACTAAACCGGGGACGTTGTTAAAAAGTCAAATACCAGTAAAGACCTTTTCGCAGTGGGATAAAAAGAGACCCGGCTTTACAGAGATAGACCTAGTAGGGCACGAGGGCGGAAACTCGCAAGGAGAGTTTATTCAAACCCTCGATGTAACAGATGTATGCACAGGTTGGACAGATACGCAAGCTGTAAGAAACAAGGCAGAGAAATGGGTATTTGCAGCGTTAAAAGAGATAAGAGGTCGTTTGCCCTTTAATCTTGTTGTAATAGACTCAGATAATGGGAGTGAGTTTATAAACAGCCATCTTCTGAGGTATTGCGAAGAACAGAGAATAACATTTACAAGAGCACGAAGTGGCCGTAAAAACGATAACTGTTTTGTTGAGCAGAAAAATTACTCAGTGGTAAGACGCGCAGTGGGGTATCTTAGATATGACACCGCTAAGGAGCTTGATGTGTTAAATGAGCTTTACGGGTATTTAAGACTCTACACAAACTTCTTTCAACCAGTAATGAAATTGACTGAAAAAACAAGAACAGGATCTAAAATAACTAAAAAGTACGATAAGCCTATAACTCCTTATCAAAGAGTCTTAATGTCACCTCATGTGCCACAAGAGAATAAGGACAGACTCCAAAATCAATATGCCTTACTAAATCCGGCTAAGCTGAAAAGAAATATTATACGCCTACAGGAAAAGCTTCAGGAACTCACTTTCTTGAAGGAAGAAGTCCATAAAAATAAAAATCTGACCAAAAGCAAAAGCTTGACTAATACCAAAGACTCGGGTTCTAATACTAATGCTTACAGATAGATTATACTATGAGGCAATGATTATACTTTCGTATAGATTTTCTATTGAGGCAACACGCACGGTATGAAGGTTTGTCATTCCAATATCAAAAAATAAAAACTTAAATACCGCTCCAGCCAGTCTTCTAAAATACTTTTGATATACAAGCGCTTTACTTTGTTTTTAATAGTACGCTTACTTTTTATCCTGAAAAGCTCTGTACTGGATGTAAGCATCTCTTAGGGACAGGTATGGGTCAACTGCGGATTCTTTCAATGTCTGATAGTCGTCTCTGTTAAGTGACAGGTTGTTAGTATATCTGTAGGCAGTCAATTCTAACGATTTATTAAGGCTGCCTACGTAATTTATTGGCTTTAGATACATATCACCGGCATAGCCAATGGAATCTCTTAAAGACATAGGCCCTAAAAACGGCCAGACTATGTAAAACCCGTGGCCAAAGCCGTAGTAGGCCAGGGTTTGCCCAGTATCTTTATTGTTTCTCTTCAAATTAAAGTCGCTTGAGGCAAAGTCTGCTAAACCTCCTATTCCCATTGTGCTGTTTATACCAAAACGTAATAGTTCCTTGCCAGCATCCTCAAGCTTCAGCTGCAGGAGTGCATTTACAAACCGTACCGGCATAAAGAGATTGTAAAAAAAATTATCCAGCGCATCACGCACGTCCTCGGCAACAACAACGTTATAGATGCCTGTAAAAGGTCTTAAAACAACGGTATAGAGGATGTCATTAAATCCAAACACCACACGGTTTAATGGCTCAAGCGGATCGGCTATTTCTAAATCGGCGGTTTTCTCATCGCCGGCCAGTGGTTTTTCATCAGAATGTACATCGTTTTGCGAAAGCGTATCCGGCTGTTTTGTAGAATTATCACTTACAGTTGCATTATCACTGGCATCTACTGACAAAACAGACGGCTGAGCCTCTGTGTTTGCAGTTATTATTGCGGAATCATTATCTTCAGCTGCGGTTAGTGGAATCGCACAAAAAAACAGCATCACAAATATTAAAACACAGACTCTGCGGCCAAATATGTGCATGCTTTAACCCCTTATCAGTGACATGGAAGTTTACTTACCAGCAATCAAATCGTTATAACATTTAAGATCCCTGATATTTATCAAATCAGTGTCACTTTTAATGTTATTATATTCTTTATAGCCTTTGTCAATACTGCTTTTGAGAAATTCACAGGCCTTCTCTGTCCTCTTAGTTACAGCATATGCACACGCAAGGTTATATAAGACTGAGGGATCGTTGGGGGTTATTTCCAGAGTTTTTTCAAAAACTGGTATTGATTCCTCATAATTTTTATTTTTCAGATATGCAACACCTAAAAGCGGATATGTCATTTTATCATTAGGATTGATTTCTATAGCTTTTTTGAAATCTGCAATTGCATCGGTAAAATTGCCTAAAATGTAGTAGGAAAGCCCTCTGGCAGAATAGGCGTAAGCCATTTTGGGATTTAATTCTATTGCCCTGTTAAAGTCATTTATGGCGACCTCGTTGTTACCAGTCTTTGCTGCTGCTATACCACGGTTGATGTATGCTTCAACGTTTTTAGGGGATAACTCAATAGCCTTATTCATATCCTTTAAGGTCTCCTCAGGTTTACCAAGCTCTCCGTAGGCAGTTCCGCGGCCTAAGTAGGCATCTGCAGTTTTGGGTCTTTTTTCAATCGCAAGACTATAGGCGTTGATTGCCTCCTGATACTGTTTTTGAGCGGTAAAAGTTGCTGCCTTGTTCATCAACTCATTGTAGTCGTTACCTTTTGGAGAAAGGTAAAAGTAAGCAATTACGGCTATTATCACTGCAGATAATATAATTCCTACAGCAGGAATCCCTTTTCCTTCAGTTTGTTCCCCCTTATTCTCTTCCGGGTTCTGAGCTGATAATTCGTCATTTGAATCACTCATTTGGTCTCTCCTTTATATATTGCAATTTCATTTATGTACCGCCACTGCCACGCCACCGCCACACAGTTAAGATACGCTTTGTGCAGCAGAATTGTCAATGGTTTAGTGTGGGTTTATCTACTTCTGATGTTCATGTTTTGCAATAATCATACGGTTTTCCTCAAAACGGTCAAGAAAGTGCATAAAACCGGGAAACTTGCGTATGCGCTTCTCATACAGTTGCAGGAATTTTTGTGCATGAGCGGTGGGTGTGTTCTCGCCATTTTGATTTATAGCAGGCCCTATGGTGATTTTATATGCTTTTTTGGCGCCGGGCTCTATGAAAAGAGGATTAAGGGATGCTCCGGTTTTAAGTGCCAGTGTGGCCGGCCCCAGGGGAATAGAAACCTGTTGCCCCAGGAAATCGAAAACCTCGTGCTTGCCGACATGTTTAGTTGTGCCGCTGCCGTCTCCGGTAATCATGATTATGCCATTTTCTTTGAGCCATTTGAAAGCCGGCCTGAGAAAGGATTCAGCATTAATTATTTCAGCCGGTATCAGACGTTCGTACTTCATCCTCAGCCGGAAAGCTACGTTTTTGCCTGTCCAACTGAGCCCCTCATCAGAGGGAAGCCCGATTTGCTTTAAATGATAACCCATGCGTGAGAGTGCCACAAGCGGCAGATGCACTGGTCCAAAATGCCCGTGAATCAACACAACGCCACGCCCTTTTGCAAGCGCTTCATCAAGATTGTTAAGCCCCTCAAATTCTATAAGTTTATCTATTTCCTTTTTGCCAAACCTTGGAAAAATAAATATCAACAACCTGTCCACGTAGTGGTTTTCATAGTATTGTTTTATAATTTCGTACTTTTCCTCCGTTGAGCACTCTTTAACTTTCGATATATTTTTCATAAGTGCGCAATGGCCGCCACGTGCAAGTGTAAAATGAAGCTGCCCCATTTTTTTCAACGCCTGTATGCCGGCTTCAACTGTGGATTTTTCTATAAACCACCTGAAAGGGTACCAAACAAGAAGCCTTAAAATATCCCTGTATATGCTTTCCTGTGTTACCATAGCCTTGTCACTTACCGGTAAATCTCTTTAACATTCCATCTAATAAACCTTTATACAGCAGATACAATTTTTTTGGGCTTCTGTCAATAAACACTATCCCAATAGTTGAGCGCAAAACCCCTGTAAGCACCGAAACATAAGCCACAAAAAAAGAGAATGTGCCGAGTTTTTTTAAGTACTCAAATATCAGAAACCGGTTTCTAGTGCCGTAGTATATTTCCATCTCCTTAAGACGCACACTTTCTTTTCCCATCACTGTTTTCGGGTCTGCTCTTTTGAGTTTTTTAAGAAAAATCGGCTCCTTAAGCATCAGCACATTGGTATAAAGTGAAGCCATAGCGCCATAGACAAAATCATCACCGATATAGAAAAACCGTGTGTCAGGGAAACCCACCCTTTCAACCACCTCACGGCTTATCAGCATTCCCTCAAAGGTGCCATAGTTTTTACAGGAAAATGCCTCAGCCTGTGAAAACTCCTTGCCTAAGACCGGAGTCATCCTCCCTGTGGTAAGACAAAAGTGGCTGTCATCAGGGAATACTGTGCCATCTGGAAATTTTTTCCCGGGCATTATGCACTTACCGGCATAAGAAAAAGAAAGCTGTGTGCTGAGCGCTACAGGAAGCGGCTCAACATCATCATCCATAAGCCAAAACCACGAATGCGGATTGTCATAGGCTCTCTTTAACCCCTCATGAAAACCTCCGGCGCCTCCCGTGTTGGTGTTCATCCTGATATAGTATAACGTTATGCCGCCAAGGTTTTCCGGCTTATACGTGTAAATTGCAGAATCATTCAGACCCTGTTGCGGGAGCTCCGCTATCAGCCCTGCCTCAAGCAACGCCTCAGGTGTGCCGTCACTTGATGCGTTATCAACAAGATAGATTGCCTCAACCGACACTGTTTGGTTTTTTATCCCGTCAAGGCACTCTAAAAGCAGCGCTTTTCTGTTATAAGTAACCACCACAGCGCACACCGATTGGTACTGCTGATGTGATGCCATGTTATTGACTCTTTCCATATCACATTCCTTTTAATCGCAACAGACCGTTGAAAACACTTTCTATGTATCTGGTCTTTGGGTTTGTATAGTACTTTGGGTAGAGTAGATTATCACCCTCTTTGACAAGACCCTCCCTGCGCGCTATGTCAAATAGTTGTGTGTGCGGCTCTATGCGCATCGAGTTAAATTCAAAATGTACGCGGCTGCCCATCTGTGCTTTTGCTGTAAGGTAAAAACGCATCAATGCTAGAAAACCAGAAAAATCCTGTCCGGGAGGATTTTTAAAAAAGTTGTAACTTACCTCAAAACCATCCATGTGTCTTAGAAGATCAAAAGAGTCAAGGATGTCCCGTTTGGTTATGTTTTTACCAAGGTTTTTTAAAACACTGTCAGAAAAGCCGTCCGGTGACAAAATTATATTTTTACAGCCTGCGTCAAGAGCTAAGTTTACAAAGTCCCGTGTAAGGTTTTTTTCACTAAACCATGCCGACCACTGCACACCGAGCGCTCTTTTGGCTAATTCTCTGCAGATGTCCTCAGCGTGTTTTTGGGGTACATTAAACACCGAGTCAACAAACGTAAAATTTTTTACTCCGTGGACATTAACAAGGTTCTCTATTTCATCAACAACCCTGACCGGATCTTTAAGGCGAAGCTTTTTGCCGTTTAGAAACCCATATATACAGTATATACAGTTAAGGCCACACCCACGCTTTGTTTCCACTCCGATGCTGTCGCGCGTAGTCTTGTATTTATCAACAGACATATCAGCTCTGTCAGGAATGCCTGTATAACTTACATCAACCTGGCCGCCCGGGCCGCTAAATACGACTTCACCGTTTTTTCTATAAAACACCGAGGGCACTTTCTCAGGAGTTGACAGATTTTCCAAAAGCAGTGGAAATGTCCTCTCTCCTTCAAGAAACACACCCAAATCAATATCCCTTTGATCCTCCATTATTTCCCGCGCAAACATGGAAAACCCGGAGCCGCCAATGATTATTTTCCCCTGAGAGTGGGCTTTAATGGTTTTCACTGTCTCGGCAAGGTGTTCATAGTAAAAAACAACATTGCGCTTGTTTGTTGAATCAATATTTCTCAGAGAAATGCCGATAATGTCCGGCCTTACTGCTTTGATGTGTTCTCTAAGCGCTTTAAAAGGCTCTTTGTGGAGGTTAAGGTCAATGACACTGGCCTCATGTCCGGTAATGGCTGATTTCAGGCAGCTTAGCCCCAAAGGAAAGACGATTTGCTCGGTACCTCCCAGATAAGACTGCACAAGGAGAATTTTTATGGCTTTCCCTCAGCAATCTGTCTGACCAACTGTTTAGTCCTCTGTAGTATATGATAGACGTTTTTTACAATGGGCTTTGACCTGTCGCTCATCATCATTTTAACGATTTTGGGTTTTATTAGTAATCTAAGCAACGAACCGGGCAGTTTTCCGTCTTTTGACAGTGATATTAGTAAGTTAAAGTAGTTAGGGTCCCTCATGGTATATGTTTTAGAGTAAATGTCACGTTTTTCGTCTGTTATATAGCCATCCTCTTTAGCTTTCTGGTAGAGTTTTGTTTCCGGGTAAAGGACCAGCGAGAATGGCTGCAAATGAAACGGTTTTGGAATTTTGGATACAAACTCAAGGCTTTCTATTTTATCCTCATCGGTTTCGTATGGGACGTCAAGGATGAAATCGTAAGAGGGTGGACTCATTCTGTCTTTGTACTTATTGATGATTTTAATGGCTGCCATCATTCTTTCGTTAGACATCGCTTTTCTGTTAAAAATCTCCTGGATTTTAGCGCTTCCGCTCTCTATTCCCATCTGTACGTACATAAGGCCTGCGTCAACGAGGAGTTCCATTTTCTCTTCTGTTATCGTAAGCGGACTTGCCAGACAGGTAAATGGCAGCCCTATCTGTTCTTTATAGCTTTTACAAAACTCAGCGATATTCTTTAGCCCCCTGCCAAAGAACGAGTCATCAGATATCCATACATAGCCGATGTAGGGCATATTTTCTTTGACCCACAGGAGCTCGTTAATCACGTGTTCAGTTGAACGCCATCTCAAATAACCTTTACCGCTATAGAGGTCTTTAATCGTGTCATTGATACAGTATGTGCACTTATGAGGACAGCCGCGCCCTGTCATAGTTTGATAGCCGATTTTTTTAAGATAGGTTGAAACAGTACCCTTTTCAAGAAACTCTTTCATCAGCTCATTGGTCAGCGGTTGGATGTGGCCATCAAATAAAACATAATGGTCTGTAAAACTGTAGTCGGGGCGTGGATATTTATCAAGATTTTTATCAAGTATACCAACAGGATTTTTTATAACGGCTCCGTTTCTGAGGCACCAGAGGCCCGGAGTATCAGCCTGGTCAATTCCTGCATTTAGTTTATCGGCAAAGGTAACGGCAACGTCCTCGCCCTCACCAACACACACATAATCGGCAAACTCCAGCGATTCCTCAGGCCTTATTGTGGGGTGAACGCCTCCCCAGATAACAGGCACTTTAAGAGATTTTTTAAGATTACGGGTTATCTGTACCGCTCCGTCAAAAAAGTTTGTCATAAGAGTGACGCCTATGAAATCAGAATCCTTACAGAGTTCCACAAGCTCATCCATCACAAACTGCCCGTACCTGTCCTTGCCATGGATGATGTTATCGCCGTAGGGGTCAGGCAGAAATACTATATGAGATTCATAACCTTTCTCTTTCAGACAAGCTGAAATTGTCCGCAAACCAAAAACGGTTATGTCCGGATACGGGGAAATAAGCGTTATTTTCATTTTATCTAAGCAACTCCTAGTTTTTTGCTTTTAACTCCAAACATTATGATAACATAATTAGTATAAAAGAAAGAAATTTATCCCAAATCCGTGCAAGTAATGGTGAGGCATTACGTTTTGATTACAGCACCAGCACTGTGCAAAATTCTGCATATATGAAAATTATTGCACATTTATTGTGCAAATTTTTTCATACTTGTCACAAAAAACAAATAGTCAGTCCTTAGTTTTCATAAAATACAGTTCCATAAAAACTATTGATATTGAAAACTTATGTTAAATCCCGGTAATTACAGTTTCCCCAAAAAGTTTAACTTCTAAATTGGTACACTAATTGCAATATGCAAAGATTGAACACTATCCGTTTTGGAGACGGAGCGGTGTGGCATGTTAGGCACTTAAAATGGAGATGAAGTGTTGGGCGTTTAGCTTTTAGAAGAGGATTTGAGGCGATATAGAGAGACAGCGGTGTGGGCGCATCCTGGGGAGGAGGCGTCCACTACCCACTGTCTCTTATGTTTTATATAGTGTTCACCATAAATTCACGTAAGTCCTTAATGCTAAAACTTAACCGTAACACCTAATTCTACTGAATCCTCTGATAATGAGGACTCAAAAGATACGGCAGTACCCATCATATTAGTGCCGTTTTCTGTTATAGTATTTTTAAATGCGTGCATGTAACCGGCATTTATTCCAACGTTGTCGTTTATTGTGTATTGAATGCCTCCGGTCAGATGATGTTCGACAATGCCTGGAAAACCGGTAATCCTGAATGACTCATAGTAATACGTAGGCATGGTTTTTCCCTGAATGGTTGTCATGCTGGTACTTGAACCGTTAAAATTACTGTGGTTATTAACAGGATTCTTACCATAGTTGTATCCTGCTCTCAGAGCTAATTGCTTAATTGGTTTATACTGTAAGCCAACACCCAGTACCAACTGGTTGCTCCAGTCAAAGTCCTTGAAACCATCTGCGTTTGCCCAGTTTACCCATTTAAGATCGGCCTCAAGCAGCAGTTTGTCCTTAACCGGTGATACCGCTATACCAAAGCCAATCTCTTGCGGCTGCGAAAGCTTAAGATCATCTTTTACACCATCACCGTCAAGATCTGTTACACTTTTGTAAGTTATCGGTATCGGTGTAGCATAAGTTAACCCTAAAGATACACTATCCACAGGCTTATAAAGCAAGCCTATTCTTCCGCCTAAACCAAATTCATCTACTTTACCGCTGCCTAAGTCCAGTATCGAATAATTCACTCTGGCAGCTATGCCTAAAGAGAACTGATCGTCAAACTTGTACCTTACGAAAGGTGCTATCTGCATAGTGCTAATGTTGGTATATGTACCCGACTGTAGTGGATACACTATGCTTCCGGCAGGACGATGATACATGGCTGAGAAATCGTAATATCTTGAATTATCCACATTAGTGCCACCATAGTCCACGCCCAGTCCACTGACTCCATAAGCCGCAAGCCCAAACTTCAACTGCGTAGAAACAGGAATCGTAACCGCAAAAGAAGGTATAGGATAGACCTTACTTGCACTGTCTGCGTTATAAGAAGCGCTGCCAACCGTAACCTTATTGGTTACAGTGGGTATAAATAGCGTTCCCATCAAATCAAGTGTAACCTTTCCGCAGTCCCCTACTGCCGCAGGGTTGCCAGAGATAGCGCCAACAGCATCCTGAGGAGCCGCAATGCCTGTTCCACCCATCTCTCTCGAACCGCTGCCTACGCCTATCAGATTATCACCGTTTGTGGCATAGGACAGTGTTGAAACACTAAAAACCATAAGTGCCAACATAATTAACATCCTAAAAATTTTTTTTCTCATAGGAACCTCCCATTTTCTTCTCCTTTCCATAAAGGAGTGCTGAAAAAAACCCATAGCTTAGCCCTTATACTTCTTAAGTTCTTAATTAAGAAGCCAGATCATTTTGGTAATATGCCTTAATGGCATCTGCCTCTTTAATCAGGTTATTGATTCCGGACTGGTACGTTTTCTTAAAGAATTCCAGAACTTCAGGGTATTCTTTCACAATTTCCGTAACAAGTGGCCTCTTTAACTCATAAATGGATGTATCCTCGGCGGCAATTACAGTAGCAGTGCGGGTTTTTTTAGTGAAAAAAGCAAATTCACCAAATATTTCTCCCTTACCTATTTCAATGACCTTACTCTCATCCTCTCCACCTTCAGGCATCACTCCGAGAGGATAAACCTTAACTGAGCCACTTCTGACCACGTATATAGAGTCTGACTTATCCCCATACTTTACAATTATCTGGTCTTGCTTAAAGTTTAACTGCTTAGCCTTATCGAGTTTCCTCTTAAGCAAATCATTAAATAAGGCAAGGAAATTTCCGTGGTAATCCTGTTCATCAACAACCTCAAGCTCAGTGTGTATTGCAGCAGGTATTATTATGGTTTGCACTTTATCCAAAACATCAGAAAGCAACTTTATGTTTTTAACCTTAGGATTATTCAACACTTTATTGGTAAACGCTTCTGTGGCAACTGCAGTAAAATCTTTAAAAAACAGACTGTACAATCTCAGATACAAAAGTGCGGCATCTCCCTTTCGATTTGCTGCGTAGAGGGCTTTCACTTTATCAAGGCCAACTTCTACCCCGGACCTGGATTTAAGAGAGAAACTTGCCTCCACCACCTGTCTGGACTCGCCTGTCCCCGAATCAGCACTCATAATCATAGAACTATCCGAATAGTTGCTCTCATCAGGCATAACTGTTCCCAAAAGTGTCCCAAAAGCACAGGCCTGAACCATACTCTGTTCTTTTTGCAGAGACTCCAGCATGGAATCAAGCCGTGAAACATAATACTCTCTAAGCAGAGAGCGCAGATTAGGCTTAACACTCATCGCTTTTTGGAGCGATTTACCGGTTATCACCATAACCTCCACATCGGTTTCGGCAATGGCGCTTACTGCCATGGGCTTTGCTGAAAACAACGCCGACTCGCCAAAAAAATCTCCGACTGAAAGAGAAGAAAGTGTCTTAGAGCTTCCGGAAATCATAGAGGTTATCAGATGATTCAGCAATACGGGCGGCATAGGAATCAGAGGGCCCTTTGCTTTAACCTTCTTTTTGGATATACGCACCGTGCCACTTACTATTATAAACATAGAATCGTCACGGTCGCCCTCTTTGCTTATTACATCCTTAGCGTTGAATTTGACAAGCGATATGTCATCAAACATCCTGAGAGCGTTTTTATCCAGCAATTCCTGAAAAAACCGTGGAACGTTTTTATCTATAAATACCAAATCCATGATAAGCATAAACGTCTCATATGCCTCATCCACATCCGCAGCTTTTATCTCCTCGTACAAACGTCTCATTAAATAACTAAAATTACTTTTGTCCATCAGAAAACCTCCCGTACTGTGGTATTTAATTCAAATGACTTGTTATAATAACATTTTAAGTAAATATAAAAAAACAGGGGGTATAATGGCCGTGGAGGTAAAAGCTGATAAAAATAACGGGTTGGATGTGGTTTCTATAATTGGCCGTATGGACGCATCGAATACATCCGTTTTCGACGAGAAGATGAAAGAGGTATTAAGCCAAAATCCCGGCAAAGTAGTGGTTTCTCTTAAAGAGCTTGAGTACGTAAGCAGTGCAGGGTTAAGGAGTTTTATTGCCGTTGCAAAAGAGATTAAAAAGTGTGAAGGCAAACTTGCCTTTATTGAGCCCACTGAGCAGGTTTTAAAGGTGCTGAAAATGTCCGGCATGACTACTGTGCTGAAAATTTGCAGCTCTATGGATGAAGCAGTGAGAGAGTTGTAACACTGGTGGCAATAATGACTGAAATAAAGCTGCCGGCTAAGATGGAAAACCTCCATGAGATTATGGAACAGATAGCCGGGGCAGCAAGGGAGTTTGGCATAGTTGATGATAAGATTGGAGACATTGAGCTTGCCTGTGAAGAGATTGTGGTTAACGTCATAAACTATGCGTATGAGGAGCAGGATGGTGATATTTCAGTAATTTGTACGTCTGAGGAGGGTAGCAAATTTGTCATTGAAATAATTGATTCCGGCATTCCTTTCAATGCCCTTGAGGCAGAGGACCCTGACATTGATGTGCCACTTATGGAAAGAAAAATAGGCGGCCTCGGCATTTTCTTTGTAAAACAACTTGTTGATGAGGTTAACTATCAAAGAGTTGACGGCAGCAAAAATGTTCTCACTCTGATAGTTTATAAAACGTAAATCTGTTCATTTTTTTTTGCGAACGGAGCTTCTGATGAACTCATTGGAGTGTTTTGTTTTGAATCATATTTTCACGGCGGGAGTTATTGTTTATCCCTTTAGCATTGTAAACTAATATTGCTGTACAGTGCACATTTTTACTGACAGAGTATTCATTCTAAAAAAATATTAATACTGAGTTGCGGTCAAAGAAAAAATTAAGTTACAGAAAAATGAGGAGATTGCTACGCTGCGCTCGCAATGACGGCGTGGGTAGTGCCTTTCTATCCGTCATTACGAGGAGCGGTAGCGACGTCGTAATCTCCTCCTTTATTATTCTTACAATGGAACTATGTATAAGCCCTCAATCGGTCAGCAGATAAAGTTTGTTGTCATGAATAACAGTAATTTTATCACAATATAAACCCGATACCCTAATCAGTTTTTTGATATTTGTCAAGCTCCGTTCTCACTTCATATGGTAAAGTTCTCTGCCCCATAGTCACATTTATACCAAAATAATTCGATGGAAATATTGTCTGTTCACCATTAGAGTCATACCATTTATATTCATAACGATGTACCTGGACATACGAAATTTCAGCCGTTTTATGATTATAGAAACAATCACCTATTGTTAATAAAGTAGCGTTTGAAATGCTAAGTGTTTCGTCAACCGGAGTTACTTTATAAGTGAAATTAAAAGAAATGAATAATATTTCACTGTTTTCAGTGACAAATGTTTCAAATACATGGTTCTCTAGTGTAGATAAGATAAACTCTATATCTTTATTTGCTTTAACTATATTCAGATCACCTCTAATCTTAGAATCTATTTCTTTATTTATTTTATCTCTCATTATTGGATAATCTATAGGAGGTAATAATTTTTTTAATTCTGGAAGGCATGAGTCTATATTTTCATGAATAATGACGTTTTTACCTTCTTTCAAATTATCTTTCAGGGATTTATGTAAACCCTCTTTATATGAACGGCTTTTATAAAATGCTTTATCGCTTGTTATAAAATGAACGTCGTTTTCCTCTGATATACATAGTATTGCCTCCCATATTGCTGAATCCTTATATTGTTGGTTCTCTTTACCGTTGGGAGGCGTTTCATCTACAACTCGCCTGAGAGCGTTTTTTGCGTGAGAGATCGTAAATGGAATTCTATATAACAGTTGCTTTTGTTCTAGAACGCTAAATTGTTTATCTACTGATTTCTTAAAATCATCCTCAGTTGGTAATGATAGTTCAGGGATACTACCTGTAATCATTTGAATATACCTCATATTTTCCCTTATCTCTTCTATCTTTTCTGCTCCGTATTTAACTATATTCTTTTCGATTTCATATTCAATAACCTCAGGCAGTCCTATTTTAGCTCCAATAATTCTCGATAAATGATATTTTAGAGTGCATCCGCTGTTACTCATTAACATTTTATCACTAAACCAAATATTAGTATCAATTACTACACAAATATTTTTATTGATTTTATCTTGAACTTGGTTATCCATTGGATTTGTTTTACTGCGCAAACAGTATCTTTTCTTTAAGTGCTGCAACAGGGGCAAAAGTCATGCGGTGGATTTCGCACGGGCCGTGCTCCTTGATATTAGCCATGTGCTCTTTTGTTCCATAGCCCTTATGCCGTATAAAGCCATACTGTGGATATGTCTTATGATAGCCTCTCATAATTGAATCTCTCACGACCTTTGCAACTACCGAGGCTGAGGCAATTGAAGCGCTCTTTTCATCACCTTTTATGATTGATACCTGTTTAATGTCAATGTCTTTAAGCTTTACTGCATCTATTAAAAGCAACTGCGGCCTTACCGGGACATCCGCAACCGCTCTTTTCATAGCCGCACGCGTGGCATTTAATATGTTTACGCTGTCAATCTCCTCGTTTGTTGCCATGCCTACTCCAATACCAACCGCCTTGTTGTAAAGCAATTCCTTAAATATCCGATTTCTGGCAGCTTCGGTCAGCTTTTTGGAGTCGTTTAAGCCATCAATATAAAAATCAGAGGGCAATATCACACAGGCTGCAACAACAGGGCCCGCAAGCGGCCCCCGCCCCGCTTCATCTATCCCGCCTATCAGGGTATGTCCCTTTATAATATATTCCCTGTCGAAGTTAAACAGGCTTAACATCAACTCGCTTTATGCTGCTGATCCCGTCCCTTTTCCTTGATTTTTGCGTCTTTGCCTTTCTTTGATCTTAGATAGTAGAGCTTTGCTTGTCTTACGTCTCCTCGTCTCATGACCTCGATTAGTTTTACTATAGGTGAATGCAGTGGAAATATCCTCTCCACGCCGACTCCAAACGATACCTTGCGCACCGTGAAGGTCTCCCTCACGCCGCCACCATGCCGCGCTATCACAACCCCCTCATATGGCTGCACCCGCTCCTTGTCACCCTCCACCACTCGCACATGCACTCTGACCGTGTCCCCTATATTGAAAACAGGTATGTCACCTTTTTTGTGCGTCTCCTCAAGTGCCGATAAAAAATTCATCTGTGTATCTCCTCCTTAAGTTGTTCTATAATCTCTCTGTCTGCTTCTGTTAATTCAGCATAATTTACCATATCTGGTTTATGTAAAAGGGTCTTTCTTAACGATTCCCTCTGCCGCCAATTCTGGATAAGCCTGTGATTACCGCCAATTAACACCTCAGGCACTTTCATTCCCATAAACTCTGCAGGCCGTGTATAGTGTGGGTAGTCAAGGAGCCCGCTTGTAAAGGATTCCTCCTCCTTTGAGCGCTCATCACCCAACACCCCCGGTAACAGCCTGCACACAGCGTCTATTATAACCAATGCGGCTAACTCCCCGCCAGTCAGTACATAGTCGCCAATGGACATTTCCTCATCAACAAACTCCACCACACGCTCATCCACGCCCTCATACCGCCCGCAAATCAAAGTCAGAGTTTTTCCTGAAGCGGATAACTCCTCTGCCACACTTTGTGTAAAAACTCTCCCTCCCGGTGACAAAAGCACTACATGGCCTTGCGTTGCCTCACCATGTGCAGCCTCTGCCCTGAGACTCATCAGAGCGTCATATATGGGCTGCACTTTTAGTACCATTCCAGGACCTCCGCCAAACGGATAATCATCCACACACAGATGCTTATCCGTTGTAAAATCCCGTATGTTAACCGCTTTCACCTCTGCCCTGTCAGCAGCTATTGCCCGTTTTATTATACTTTCCCCTGCATAATACTCTATGAGGCCGGGAAAAATTGTCAGCACATTAAACCTCATCTCTGAAGCAATCCCTCCATTACCTCTATCGTAATGGTTCCTTTTGTCAGATTTATTTCCTTTATCACGTCCGCTATTGCAGGAATTAAATGTTCCTTACCATTACCCTCTACCACATACACATCATTGGATTTAACATCTAAAATATCTGCCACTGTGCCCACATGCTCTCCGGTTGTTGAGATAACCTCAAGGCCGATTATTTCGTGGTGATAGTAGTGTCCCTCAGAAAGTACCGGCAATTTATTTTCATCAATTTTAATCAGAGCTCCGGCAAATTCACGCGCACGCTCCGGCGTCTCTATACCTGCTAGCTGTACTATAACGCCGTTGGTTCCATCCCTTATGGACTCCACACGGATTGGCTCAACGGAACCGGCTCTTTCAATAAAAAATGTCTCCATATCAGAAAATGCCAGATCCAATACTGCCTTCATCTCTCCTTTAAGTCCATGAGGCTTTAACAGCCTCCCAACCTCTACATATGCCACACACATTACCCCTTTTAAAACCAACGGGCAGCGCTCAAACACTATTCAGGGCTGCCCGTCAGAAACACGTTTATTGAGACGCTTTATTATTCGAGAATTTCCAGTACGGAACGTTTACCTATTTTAGTTCCGGAGGCTGAGAGTATTGTCCTCATTGCACGGGCTGTTTTCCCCTGCTTGCCAATTACCTTACCCAGATCGCTTGCAGCCACTCTTAATTCAAAAACTGTTGTCTTTTCGCCGTCAACCTCTTTAACAGAGACCTCCTCAGGCTTATCCACAAGTGCTCTTGCCATAACCTCAACTAGTTCTTTCATCATACTATGTCCACCTCCAAAATGTATCAGGCTGTTTGCAGTTGTACACCAGCCTTCTGTAATAGCTTTTTAACGATATCGGTAGGCTGAGCGCCATTCCCAAGCCATTTCTTAATGCTCTCCACATCCAGGGTCACTGCAGAGGGCTCCTTAAGAGGGTCATAATTTCCCACTATCTCTAAAAACCGCCCATCACGCCGTGTTTTGCTGTCTGTCACCACAATCCTGTAAAATGGCCTCTTATGTGCTCCCATTCTCGTCAAACGTATCTTTACCAATGCTGTACCTCCATTTTCTGATTACATATTTTAGTATAATTTCTCACGTAAGTAAAGGGTTTTTTTTATATGTATCTAAAAGGGCATAAAATCAGGCATCTTAAAACCTTTTTTCCCCTTAAACATTTTCATCATTTTCTTCATATCCTTGTACTGCTTCAACAGGCGGTTAACATCTGCCACTGTGGTGCCGCTGCCTTTTGATATCCGGATTTTTCTGCTGCCGTTTAATATATCAGGGTTTCTTTTTTCCTTTTTTGTCATTGAGTTTATCATAGCCTCAATTCGTACAAACTGTTTTTCATCAACCTCGACGCCTTTCATCCTGTTAAAACCGGGAATCATGTTAAGAAGATTCTGAATGGGGCCCATAGAGCGTATTTTACTCAACTGGTCTCTTAAATCATCAAGTGTAAAACTATCGGTCAGAAGCTTATCTTTGAATTTTTCGGCATCTTTTTCATCAAAGGTCTGTTGGGCTTTTTCTATAAAACTGAGCACATCCCCCATGCCAAGAATTCTTGAGGCAATACGCTCCGGGTAAAACGGCTCAATCATATCTATTTTTTCACCAGTACCGATAAACTTAATTGGCTTTCCTGTGACTTCACGAATGGAAATGGCAGCGCCTCCGCGGGCGTCTCCATCCATCTTGGTAAGCACTATGCCGTCCACTCCGATTCTTTCGTTAAATGTATGAGCTATATTTACAGCATCCTGCCCTGTCATTGAATCGGCCACAAAGAGGGTCTCTGTGGGCTGTACTGCGTCTTTTATGTCTTTAAGTTGCCCCATCAGCTCGTCATCAATGTGAAGGCGTCCGGCAGTGTCAACAAATACAATGTCTCGCGCCTCTTTTTTAGCCTCTGTTATTGCATCTCTGCAAACTTTAACAGGATTTTTTTCCTCTTTTGAAAAAAACACAGGCACACCGATTTGTTTACCAAGGGTTATAAGCTGATCAATTGCAGCAGGGCGTTGAAGGTCAGCGGCAACCATCATAGGACGCCTGCCCTGGGTTTTAAAATGAAGTGCAATTTTTGCTGTTGTGGTAGTTTTGCCTGAGCCCTGAAGCCCCGCCATCAATACCACTGTGGGAGGATTGGGTGAGAGCCGGATTTTTTCGTTTTCTGCCCCCAGAAGGAGACAGAGCTCATCATTTACTATCTTTACTACCTGCTGGCCAGGCGTCAGGCTTTCCAAAACCTGCGCGCCAAGCGACTTTACCTTTACCCTCTCGACAAAGCCCTTAACGACTTTAAAGTTTACGTCAGCCTCCAAAAGGGCCAGACGTATTTCTTTCATGGCTATATCTATATCACCGGAGGTTAAAAATCCCTTCCCTTTTAACCTCTTAAAAACAGCCTCTAATTTCTCATTTAAAGAAGCAAACAAGCAACCCCGCCTTTACCGTTACTATCCGGTACTTGTATCGATCTCTTACGATAGTCCACAGTTGTTCAACCTTAACCTGTAACTCAGATGCCCCACAACCCGTTGCTCACAAAGAGAGCTTGCCTGCTCACACACACAAAGCTAACCAAGAAGTGTTTGAATCTTTTCCTTAAGTTGTGCTTTTGGTACAGCCCCTACAAGCTGGTCTATCTTATCACCGTTACGGAAAAACATCAGGGTTGGTATCCCCATTATTTTGTACTTACTGGCTACATCGGGATTTTCATCAGTGTTGAGCTTTACGACCTTCATTTTCCCTGTAAATTCCTTTGCTAACTCCTCCACAATAGGAGCTACCATCCTGCATGGACCGCACCACACTGCCCAGAAGTCAACAAGCACCAGTCCTTGCGCCTTTAGCACCTCAGATTCCCACGTAGCCGTTGTTGCGGCAATCACTCCTTCTGCCATATACACTCCTCCTTATATAATTTCACTGTAAAACCAAATATCTCATCATCAAAGATCAATTCCAACTTTGATTATATTTATTAACGCAGGCATTTGTCAAACAATTTTTTAATATCAAAATAACTTTATTTAAATCACCTTGCAAGGAGTGCTAACCATTGACAGTATCTTCAATTTTCTGTTATTTTTACCCATGATTTGGCATAAAAGAGCGCTTTTTGTTTTTGTCGCCATAGTGTCGGCTACTCTTATTGCCGGCAACAAAAGCGCAAATGCCTTTGACTTTAAAGGGCTTCAGCCGGTTCAGCCAAACGGAATATTTTCCACTTTCTCAGCGTCAATAAATGAGCAAGGCTCAGCCGCATTAGGGGTTGAACTGGAGCAGTCCGTAGATCCCACGTTTTATAGAATTACCAGTTCTTTGTCATATTCACTGGCAAACACAGTGGAGTTTGACGCCACAGTGCCTTTTAGTATGAAAACTAATGAATACGGTTTTGAAGACGCATCTATTGGCTTAAAAACGCTTCTGTTTGAGGAGAAGGAACTGCGGCCTGCTATTGCTATACTTGGGATTATCTCAGCGCCCTCAGGCCAAAATGAGATAACCACAAATGGCAGATATGGCGGAGGGCTTATTTTATCTAAGAAAGTGGGGCCATTCAGAACACACCTGAATGCCCTCTACTACGTGCCATTTAAGGAGGACCTCAGAAATGAGATAGATATCCTGCTTGGCTCTGATTATCCAATTGCCCACAATCTGAACCTGCTTACGGAGCTATATCTTAAGAAAAGCTATTATGTTAACAGTTTTGATTATTTTGAGGGCCGTATCGGCTACAGGTTCAGACCTCTGGATTTTTTGTACACAACATTAGGGGTAGGGTATGATTTTATGAGAAGCAGGCCGGATGTCAGGATCTTTTTGAATTTCACTGTTGTGTATCCGCACAAAGAGCCGGTCTATAACAGAATATACGAAGAGGAGCAATAATGTTCGATCTTGGTATACAGGAAATACTTGTCATTTTTGTGGTGTCACTGCTTTTGTTTGGTCCTAAAAATATGCCGGAGGTAGCAAAAAACATCGGCAAATTTATTAGATATTTCAGAAAAATGTTCGATCAGATAAAGGAACAGATAAATGATGAGATACAAGAAGACACGACGCCTTTAAAAGAGGAATTTGATAAGATAAATAAAGACTTTCTAAAATCCGTGCAAGAGTTTCACTCTGAGCACAAACCCTTTGAGTATCCATCTGTTGATAGCATCATTAAAAAACCTGAAGCTACACCACCAACCTCTCACCTTGACACAACAAACCCGGAATCTTCAGACACTACAGCTAAACCACATCAGGATACACATTCTGAAACAAAAACTGAAAACAAATGAGGAACTCGTGACAGATCAACCGCAACAGCCTGAACCGCTGCCGGAACAACAACACAAAAAGATGTCTTTCGTTGACCACCTTGGTGAATTACGAATGAGGTTAATAATTTCATCTGTAACAGTACTGGTAATTTTCATTGTAGTCTTTAACTACTCTGAGTTTCTGTTTAAAATGCTTGTGCTGCCCATGGAACAGAGTTTGGTTTTTAAAATGCATATGCCATTTATATTTTTTGAACCTAAGACTACACAGGCTGTAAAGCTGGTTTTTTTGGAGCCAGCGGAGGCTTTCTGGATGCACATAAAGCTTTCCATGCTGGCCTCGATAGTGTTAGCTTTGCCGGTTTTATTCTCTCAGTTGTGGCTTTTTATCTCTCCCGGGCTTTTGCCTAAGGAGAAAAAATATGTGCTGCCGTTTATTTTTTCTGCAACAGTTCTCTTTTTATGTGGGGCATTTTTTTGTTTTATTATAGTGCTTCCGTTTGCACTGGGGTTTTTGCTTACCTATAAGACCGAGCATATGACGCCGATGATTTCAGTTGGCAACTATGTGGATTTTACGATGAAGTTTATTCTTGCCTTTGGCATAATATTTGAGATGCCCATAATTATAATAATTTTAACAAAAATGGGTGTGGTTACACCAGGATTTCTTAAAAAGTACAGAAGACATGCCATAGTGTTGGCTTTTATAATAGCCGGTGTTGTTACTCCCACCCCTGATGCCTTTAACCAGACTCTTATGGCAGTGCCTATGATAGTGCTTTATGAGGTAGGGATTTTTGTGTCGCAGTTTTTTATAAAAAAGCCGGATGAAAATGTTACACAAGATGTAGTTAAAAGTGAAACGAAAACAGAGGGCGAAAAGTGAAACGATTATTTGTGGGGTACCCCTCTGTATTATACTTTTCTCTGAAGCTGTCCATCCATAATATCAATAAGGGTGCTCACGCAACTGCCATAGCTTTCATAATCAGCCATACAAGTGCCTGTCATCTCTGCCGGTATCAAACACTTTTCTATTAATCCGGTGTGTCCCTCCGTGGGTTTTGCCCCAAGGACTTTCCAGTGCTCCTCTGTTTGAAAGCTTTTTTGCTTTAACTCATCAGCTATGTGAGCAAGCAGCGCCTTAAAAAATGGATGCGAGCTGTCATGCAGCCCCAGTGATTCGGCATAGTCGCTGCAACGTTTTGTAGATTCCCCAACGTACTTGTATATGATTCTGGATATTAATTCAACAATCAGGTACTCTGAGTTATTGAGGTCGCGCAGCAGGGCTTCTGAGTCTTCAGACTTAGAAAACCGCTCTTTGATTTCACCCCTGACCTGCCCAAGGGAGGCATTTACTATCAGGCCGGCTAACTTAAAATATGACACTGTACGGAGATTATCCCGTATTAGCCGCACTCGGTGCTTTTCTTGCTTAAGGTGTTCACGCCGTTCGGTCAGTCTTATTCCAAAGATGTACAGTATATGTTCTTTGGTGCGTTCGTTTTGAGGCAAATCAAGGGACTGAAGCAATGTGTTAAAACTGGCATCATTTTTACACCTTTCCAAAGCCTTCATGACACTTTCGTAATTAGCCATAAAGTCGCCCTCTTCTATCTGTCTCTTTAGTTTATCACTGCGCTGACGCACGGTAATCATTTTTTTTACAGCATTATTGCGTGCATCCCGTATAACCTTTATTAACTTGTACGCCTTATCAGTTTCCATCTTAGCGTGTTGGGAGCTTTTAGAAAGCCCCTCAAGGATGATACTTTCGATATTTTCCGTCTCTTCAACGTTGTATATTGCCGGGTTGCAGTGGTGGAGGATTTCGGCCACGGTCTTCCATGCAAAAGCTGTATTGGAAGCGTACTCGGTGTTTAAAAAATCCCGCATGTAAAACTGAAAATACAGCGCCCCTATATCACCAAGATTTTCCGGAGTGAGCACGTACTTCTTTATGGTTTCACTTATGGCCTCAACTATAGGCTCCTCATACATTCTCGGATGGCTTCTCAGGTGCTCCCTTTTGTCTCTGTGAAATATAGGGCGCCCCTTAGTCCGGCATTCGCCGCCGGTTTTCTGAATTACAAACCTTTCATCTCCCTCCCCGATTATTTCAAACCGTGCATTAGCCTCACGCAAAAGGCCAATTGGCCCAAATATTCGTTCAAACCGTTTTAAATCCGTTACGGCAGTATATACTCCTATTGGTGAGATGTAAACGGCTTGTTTTAACGCTCCTTCATGTTCCTTTATCTCAATTATGGTGGCACGCGGACAGAGCCCGGGCAGGAGTAAAATCTTCTTTTTCCGTGCAAATCCAAAACACCTTACAAAGTACCTGAGGTAATTGCGCGTAGTGCCAACTATGTCCTTGCTGCCGTCTGTCCCATAAGAGTAGAGTATGCTGTCAGGAGTTGGTTCAAAAGTAATCCCTTGCCGTGACATTTCAGTAAGCATATCGGAAATGCCGATTAAATCATCCAGTTTCTGTAGTATTTCGCTCTCTGTGCTGGCATCCCCTGATATTTGCACACATGCCTCTGTCAGGTAGTAGATTTTTTCCCACTGGCTGTTCAGGCTTTCCTCGGCTATTTTCATAATCGGTTTGCCGTACATTGACCACACCTGCGGGTCGGCTATAAAGCTAAACGCTGGAACTACACTTTCTGTTCCGCTAAAGTTAAAGTAATCTATTACTTCAAAGTGTATGGAAAGCTCATTCGGAACTCCGTTAACTATGGCCTCACGGATTTTTTCTACGATGCCTCTGTCTATTAATTTTTTCATAATAGCGCAGGCAAATATCTCTGAGGCAGGGGATATTGCAACCTTATTTGCGTGCCTGTGCCAGTACCTCAGGCGCACTCTGATATCTTTCATAAAATGGCAAAATTCCATAGCCCGTTGTCTTTCAGAGAGTGACTTTTTTGGCCCCTTATCACTAAGAAGCACACTGTATTTTTCAAAAAGAAACAACACACGGCGCTTTTGCATATCCTCAAGGAAATCATCAAAGCTATACTCATCAGCCCCAAGTATCTTTTCCGAAACTACGGCCAGGGATTTCAAAAATCTCTTAAACTCCTCCTCATCTATGTAACCTGGGTCGTTTAGCCTTTCAACGGCAAGAGATTCAATCCCTGACTGAAGGGAGTCCGAAAGAGCAAGAAAATTTTCCAAAGCAAGTTCCTGTAGAGTTTCCACGATGTAGTTGCCATCAAGTGTTTTTTGTCCAAGCCGCTCGAAGTGCTTTTTGGTAACGATAGTACTATCCATGCGGTTTTCATGCGGGAGGGTGTCCATAGCTGAGTCCCTCCTCTGGCTCATTGCATGAGCATGGAACGAGGGTGTTGTAGCTCCGCCGAGTTCTGATGAGTTAATAAAAACATGAAATCCGTCAAGAAGTTTCCCCAGTCTGTTTCTATACACGTTTAAAACGGATACGAGTACGGAGTTGCACTCAATCCATGATTTATCAGACATATCGGATATCGCCTTTGTAACGCTTTCAGCCAGCATAAACATGAGGTCTGCGACATATCTGTCAGTTTTATCGACGGCTATGACGGCAGGGGTAGTGCCGTGGGCGTTAGAGAGCTGAGCTCTTACCCTTTGAAGATTATTGAAAAGCTCCTCTCTTTGGTCAATAGTTAAAGGCTCACTGACAAGAGAGTACTTAACAAGATAATTAACCATAATGTGAAATGTGCCGACAAGGTCAGCATCAACCGTCTTTCCCTCAGCCTGAAGTTTGAATGCGCCCTTTAAGTCAGCAATCCGCTGTTCCAGGATTGTGGTGGTTTCAGGATAAATCCGGAAGACATCGGCGGTTTTTTTCATATAACTTTCCAGAAACGCCCACATTACGGAGATGCGGGGAATCAAGGGATGGGGAATCAGTTCGGTGAAATTCCGCTGCTTTTCAGCAAACATCGGAGCCGTCCGTACCACTTTGACAGGATACGCTGCCCCCCCGTATTTTTTAATCGTTTCGCTGCTTTCTATTGCCATGACTTATGAACACACCATGGCAGCATGAATGGACTCTGCGCGCTCTGCGCCACAAAACAACTCTACAATTTTTAAAGCAAACTCTATCGCCGTGCCGGCCCCCTGGCTTGTTACCACTTTGCCGTCAATCACAACACGGTCTGTTTTAGAAACCGTGGCGGCTTTGATTTTATCCTGAAATGAGGGATGGCTTGTCGCTGTTTTTCCGTTAAGCACTCCTGCCTCAGAAAGTACAAATGGCGCCGCACATATAGCGGCTGTATATTTGCCGTCATTGTACATACTGGAAACTATTGCTTTGACGCGGGTATCTGCGGCAAGATTCATTGTCCCTGGCATTCCTCCGGGTAAAACCACCATATCAAAACTCCCGGCACTAACGCTGTCCAGCGTACAGTCCGGTATTATTTTAACCCCCCTTGCGCTTGTAATAAACCCCTCCTTTAACCCAGCAACTACGGTGTTTATCTCAGCACGCCTTAATATATCTATTACCGCTACCGCCTCTATTTCCTCAAACCCCTCTGCTAATATCACTAACACTGATGCCATTTCAGATGCTCCCCCTTTACAAGAGTATTTAATAATAACCGTTATTTTAATATAAATTCGTGCGATATTAAAACCCCATTACCGTAGTGTTTCTATAATGAACAGCTCTACTTGACTTTAATTTACTAATCATATTACGCTTCATAAATAAAGGCAGCTGGGGTGTGGAATCATTAAACTAAATATCATAAGTGCGGCAATTTTCCTTTTAACACTGTTTGGCTGTAATAACACACAGAAATTCTTACCGGTTACATTGTCCAACGGCGTTTTTGAAGTTAGCGTTGATAATATAAAAGAGAAAACTCCGGTTTTTTACGCTTATAATAATAATGGAAAGACTATAAAATTTTTTGTAGTCAGAGTGAATGGCAAGGTCAGGTCATACTTTGACGTTTGCAACTCCTGCAAGGCCAAAAATCTCGGATACAGAAATTATGAGGCAGGAGTTGAGTGCCGTGCCTGTCTTATCAGAATACCATACGATGAACTTGAAACAGGAATTGGCAGTTGCTACCCCTATCACCTCAAAGGAGAGGAAAAGGGTGGCAAATACGTTATCGCAAAAGAAGAAATACAAAAGGCGAATGAATATCTGTAATGGAATTTAAGTAATACCGAGTTGAGACCGTTGCAAAATTCCCAAAATGTGGGAAAAGTATTTCCCAATTAATACCGAGTAGCAGCCTAAAATATAATAATGATGAGATTACCACGTCGCTATCGCTCCTCGTAATGACGGATAGGTACGCCCACGCACAGCCCACGCCGTCATTGCGAACCCCCGCAGGGGGTGTGGCAATCTCATCCTTTTTCTATAACATTTTGTTATATTTTTGAACTCAACTTTGGTGTTATAATATTTTTGCAACGGTCTCGAGTTGCACTCAGAAAAAATTTTAACCACAGATGAACACAGATTATGATTATTTAATTTATCTGTTTGTATCTGTGTCCATCTGTGGTTTATCCGTTTTTTGTTAATCTACTTTTTTGACGGCTAATTGGTATAAGGGCTAATTGGCAGATGGCGCAGATGAAAAAAAGTATCTGCGAAAATTTTGAACACTCTCAATATATCCTTTTTAAGGCGTCATCGGCTTTTTCTTTTTATACTCACACAAAACCCAGCAGAACAAGAGAAATAAAGTAAAAGGCTGAGGTTTTCACACAACAGCCTTTTACTTAGTTGTCAAGCCAGAACCTGACATATCCGATATTGTCCAGTTAAATTAACTTTATTCTTTCTCAACCTTAAATGTGTCTATGATAATATCGGCTGCGGAATTATTAGCTCCGTGAATTACAGCATCTAATATATCCCGGTCGCTCCAGCCCAAATTACGAAGCTCATCTACATCGCTGGCACAAACGGAACGAGGATTCTTTACAGCCTTTAACACAAGCAGAAGTAATGTCTTTTCCTTTTCGGGTAGCGGAGCCTTCTTTGGGTCTTTTATCGTCTCATTAAGAACATCTGCGCCTATACCACTCTGTATCAACAAATTCTTATTAAAATCAATGCAATACTCACAGTTTGTACCTACTGATACGAGCATTCTGACAAAAGCCAAAAACCCCATGCTCAAATTTGGATGATTCATGTAGTAGCCCATTGAGTTAAACTGAATTTCTAAAAGAGTGGGGGTTGTTGCATAGAGCTGATAAACGTTCGGAACTCTCCCCAACCTTTCTTTTGCCACTGCGAAAATCTCTGCTGTTTTCCCGGTAGCCTCCTCCGGTGATACTGTTTTAATTAATGGCATCACTAATACCCCCTGTCTTTTCGATATAAAACGATAGCGTACGCCCGTCTTCTTTTATTTCTTTAAGTTTGTGCCCAAGTCTGCTTATAAGAGCAGGAATATCATTCTTTGCTCCCATATCTGTTGAAATAACCTTCAGCACCTGTCCTACCGTAATACCTTCAATGCCCTTTTTTGTCTTGATTACCGGCATCGGACAACTCATCCCCGTACAGTCAACTGTTTTTGATACCTGTTGTTCCGTCATAGGCTAAACCTCCTCTGAATATTTCAGTCCCATACCAACTGGTAGGTATTTTCATAGTATCACATAACCATTGCTATGTCAAGAGGTATTTTTTTTTAATTTTATGCCTTAAGTGAGTTGATGTAATGCTCTATCTGAGCTGTGCAGCGAATAAAAATATCCATAGAGTTACTCTTTTTGGCAGTGGTGATGCACCCTTCAAGGCAGGACAATAAGAACATGGCCGCATCTGCCGGATTGACGTCTTTTTCTACTTGCCCTTTTGTTTTAGCCTGCTCTATGATTTTGGTTAAAATATCCTGCCACTCATTGAAATGCTTCTCTAAAATCCTCGCAAAATCCTCATCTATTGGAGACATTTCCTGAATGAGGTTATTTAGAGGGCAGCCGTGCTTGATTTCAAAGACCTTACAGTGTTCAAACACAATAGTTGGAAGGTTTTTGAGGTGATTAATGAGCGCACACAGTGGATCTGGTTGGTTAAGCAGCGGTAGTTCCCAGTATTGTTTAAGAAAAACAGACATAGTTTCAGAAATAGCAGCAAGGGCCAGCTCCTTTTTGGACTTAAAATAGTGATACAGTGCTCCCTTGGTGAAACCTGATTTTTCGATTATTCTGTTTAGCGATGCTCCCTGGTAGCCGTTTAAGTAGATCTCTTCAAAGGCAGTATCTAATATTTTTTTTCTTGTATCCGGCTCGTGTTTGGTGTCTTCACTCATTAGAACTCTCTATTATACTCTCACCTGACAGGTGAAAGAAAGTGTTTGCCGTCGGTTTTCTCATAATTGACCTTAAAAAGAATATCACTCCATTGTTTTGTGGAATTATCAAAAGCCTCACCATACGTGTGCCAAAAGATGTCGTAAGGGGTGGCAATGTAAACATATGTATATCTGCCGCTTGACAACTGCTCAAACCACTCCCTGGTTGTTATATTACAAGTCCAGATGTCTCCGTCAAAGAACGGTTTCCCCAGTGACCAGCATCCCATGTTAAAACGCCGTGGAAGCAGTTCGTAGGAGACAACCCTGTGTTCAAATCCGGTTGTTGCTAAAAACACAATAAAAACGCTGCTATTAGCCGGAGTTTTTGATTTAACAAAATTTATCTGCGGACTAATCTTGTTTCTGAACCATTTTGTGTCGTAATCGGGATGGGCAAATGCGGTATTTATATTAAGATTCTTAAGAATCGGGTAATGGTAAAAAAACACTGCCATAAAAAACACATAGAAAATTAATAATTTATATTGCCTTAAAGCGGAAAGAACTCCGCCAGTGTCCTGTCTGCATTTAAAAATGCTCTCAGGTTGTACAAAACCATAGAAGAGCAGTGAAAACGATAACAGATATGTAGCAGAGTATCTTTCAAACGAGGCAAGGAGTTTTCCCTCATAAGGGCCCAGATTAAACAGATATACCTTGAGAATTCCAGCAATATAAATTATAAAAAAAAGTGTCATAGTGGAAAACACCCACAAAATGGAGGCTCTTCTGCCAGACCTTAATATGAACAATATGCCAAATAAGGCAAAAAACACTGCAAACCAATGTTTTACGTTAAATGTGCCGATTTCACGTCCCTTGTCTTTTATGGCGCTAAAAAAATTACTTACTATGGTGCGCTGGTCGTCGTTTTTTGGAGACCTGACGGCATCCATTAGAGACTGCCCTGATGACTGAATTAGATTTGGAATTTGGCCTCCGTTTTCGTGTTTTATATGTGCTTTCCAACTTTCAGAGGTTATTAACGGTGATAAAACAAAAATTAAAAGAGTAATAACAACAGGCAAAGTCCTGTTTAATTTAAGAGATGATTTATCAAAAAAATTCTTTAAAATAAACGAGGCTGAAATTATGACAGTTACAGCGATAGCAAAGAAAAGTCCCGATGCTTTAAAAAGGGTTAGAGCACACAAAACAGGTACATACAAAAGCAAAGACGTATCTTTTTTGTTGCCGCCTCTGAAATAAGCCGTCAGCGCCATGCCAAAATAAACACCAAGCACCTGATCAACCATAATGGAAACAGTGGTTTGAAAAAAGACAATAATCAGGGTATAAAAAAAGGCTGTAGTTAGTATTATAAAAGGCGTATGTCTCTTAAATGAAAACTCTCGGAAAAAAACCACAACAGGGGTAAACAACAGGACAAACTGGGCAAAATATAGGGTGTGTTCGTTAAAGCCGGAAATAACAGTAAAGTAGTATTGAAACAGATTTGCGCCAGGACTGTAGTACCAGAAAGTGACGGCCCCTTTTGGTACACTGAGTGCTCCGCTTTGATACATTTCCTTTGTCATCAGTCCCCAGTGGGAAAACTCATCCCAGAAGGCGAGTGTATAGCCGCGGGTTTTAAATAAAAATAACCCCGATATGACCCAAAATGTGGCAATTCCAGGCGTTAGAAAATATTCTAAAAGCAAATCTGATCTTAATCGTATTGTAATTACAATCAGAGCCAACACAAGGAAAAGCATCCCAGTGCCAAATACAATGAAACTGCCGGACTTTAACGCTCCAAAAAGCGAAAACGCATATAGGAGACACACCACAAGCGATATGGCTGAAAACAGGGAAAGCTCCATATCCTCCCTCATGAGATACTTAACAGCCGCAGCATAACCCAGTATAGATAACACAACAATTATTTCATTCATGCTAACTGATAGGATAAAAATAGTTGGAATGCTTTGTAAATACTATAGTTTGCAAAGATTTACAATTTATGATAGACTCAGGTGCAAATGGCAAAAATAAACGCAAAAAGTGCCCTTACATTGCTCAGATGAAAGTGCTGATAGTGGATGATGAGAGTGATTTCGCAACAGCGCTGTCGGAACGGCTACAGTTGAGGGGGTATGAGGCAACGGCTGTGTTTTCAGCACAAGATGGTTTTGCGGCTTTTACAAGTAACCCGCCCGATATAGTTTTTCTTGACGTCAGAATGCCGGGTGTTGACGGGATTGCCGCTTTTAATGAGTTTAAAAAGATAAATCCTGATGTGGAAATAGTCCTCATTTCGGGACAGTTACAAACAAACGAAAATCTCGGCAGAGTAAAAGAATTTACCTTTGATTTTCTTGTTAAACCGGTTGATATAAACGACATAATCAAGAAAATAAAAGAGGTTTCTGCCAGAAAAAACGCAGCAGAAATTTAGGGATTTAGGTTTGAACCTGACTATTAATATTTTATATTTTTCGCCGGAGACGAGGAAATAGCCATGGATCATAAAAGTTTTCTTAAAAAATCAGTTACTATTCCTCAACTATGTGAACACATAAAAGAATTAATGGAAAAATATGACATTTTCCTGGGTAAAAACGCTATTCTTGTAATCATAACCTGCCTTGATGACCAGTGCTCAACTGTAATAGAGTTTATAAAGCGGGAAATGAGAAAATTTCATCCTGCAAAGTATGGTGATACAGATGATTCTGACGACTTAATTCATCTTGAAAAGTTTTATGGTATGAGACTATTTGGCGGGATTTTCATCCCGAAGGTAAAAACATATGAGAGCCTTTTGCCTGCGTCACACCATATTCCTGAAAGAAATGACGGTAAGTTATTAATATTAAACTTCTCCCATATCGGCTATGACAGCAACACAGGCAGCTTTGGAGTCATGGTGCGCTACGGACATGAGAAATCATCGCCAGCTTGTGGTGCTATAAAGTTCTGTTACGATAAGATATTGGCAGAAGATGACCCTCCAGCCGATGCCGACTTAAAATCCCTTTCAAAACATATCAAGAAAGTTGTGAAAAAGTATAAAATTAAAAAAGAGGAAAATGGATACGATATTTTAGAAGTTACCCTGAGGGCTTTTGACGACCAGATTCCCTGGGTAACGGAGCAGCTGTCGCATCTGGCGGTAACTGACCAAATAAGTATATTATATATGGGCGGCGTAGAGGTTGATTACAGTAAAAACTGCGATGAGCTTAGCAGTGACAGGATGGTAATATTAAAAAGATTGTACATAGACAAAAGCGGGAAGGTAGAGACAATGGATAAAATGCTGACTGTACTGATAGTGGATGATGAGCCGATAGTGGGAAAGAGGCTTAAACCGGCACTTGAGAAAATGGGCTGCGAGGTGGAGATTTTTGAAAATCCCAGGCTTGCGCTTAGCCGCATTATGGAAAAGGAATTTGATGTGGTTGTAACCGACATCAGAATGGATGAGGTGGACGGCCTTGAGGTTTTAGAGACAGTCAGAACCAAGTCAGAGCGGACAAAGGTTGTGTTGATAACCGGCTACGCAATGATGGAACTGGCTCGTCAGGCTATGGAAAAAGGAGCATTTGATTTCATAGCAAAACCATTCAAACCGGATGACCTGCGTAACGTAATCATGAAGGCAGCCGAGTCGCTGGGATTTACGGATTTAAAATAAGCGCTGTAAACGCAGGCGGCAGGGAGTAAGCAGCGCCTCCCTTACAGGAGAATACCCTTTAGGGGAGAGTGCGTTTGCGGCTTTGTCTATACTGAATAGAACCAGGCACTTCGTTATACCGAGTTGAGACCGTTGCAAAATTCCCAAAATGTGGGAAAAGTATTTCCCAATTAATACCGAGTAGCAGCCTAAAATATAATAATGATGAGATTACCACGTCGCTATCGCTCCTCGTAATGACGGATAGGTACGCCCACGCACAGCCCACGCCGTCATTGCGAACCCCCGCAGGGGGTGTGGCAATCTCATCCTTTTTCTATAACATTTTGTTATATTTTTGAACTCAACTTTGGTGTTATAATATTTTTGCAACGGTCTCGAGTTGCGTTCAAAGATATAAATAAAATACTGGATTCCTGCCTTCGCAGGAATGACAGAAAAAAAGAAGTCACTACTCTGTCATTCCCGCCTCCGAGCGGGAATCCAGTCCTTTTTCTCCACCATTACATTATATTACCTATTTGGCAGCTACTTGGTATTAATAAAATTAAGCATTCCTTAGTGAGTCCACGATATTCATCCGGGCTGCTTTTATGGCAGGAAGAACGCCTCCGGCAAAACCCATTATCAGGGAAAATGCAAACCCTGACAGGATTATCTCAATGTTTATAGAAAACGTAAAAGCCAGTTCGGAAAATGTCTGCCAATTCATAGTGGATACCGTAAAGAACTGCAAAAAAGACGCAAAAAATAATCCTGCAATTCCTCCGGCACCTCCTAAAAGCAGCGACTCAAAAACAAATGCCATCAGTATGCTGAAGCGTTTAAACCCCAACGCCCTGAGGGTGCCAATTTCAGCAATCCTGGTTGCCGTTGCCGTGTACATGGTTATCATGGCCCCGATTATTGCCCCAATGGAAAATATCAAGGTCAGGGATATACCCAATATATTAAGAAACTTTGACATCATCTCTGACTGCTCCTCGTAGTAAAGGTTTTCACGTTTGACGTCAACTTTAAGGCGGGGATCATGGATTATTCTCTCCTTTACAGCCTCAAACATCTTGCCGCTCTTAAGTTGAAAAATAACTGAAGAATACACGTTTCTTCTGAAAAACTGCGAAATCACATTTAAATCGCCCCATATTTCAGAGTTAAACCCTCTGTTACCGGCATCAAATATGCCCACTACCACCCAGTCCTGCATGGCAAAACGAAGACGCTGTCCAATTTCTGTTCCCTGAAATCCCTTTGCAATGCTTTTCCCTATGACAATCTCTGTTGAACCGGCACGAGGAAACCTGCCCTCACTGAGTTTAACCACTGGCCTTAACCTGTAAGACTTGTCTGTTACCCCGCGAATTACTACATTAGCCGGTTTACCGGTTATTTTCTTAGAGAGGCTTATCAGTATCACTATTTCACGTGCCGAGAGTCTTCTCCCGTCAACGTCTGTTTGTGCATCGGAGTGGCTTTCTATAATGTCTGCATCCTCATGGGTTATCTGGCTTTGAATCTCCACCCCGGCCGATTTCCTCAACACTATGGCGTTATAGTATGAACCGGTTGTAACAAGCGTCCGGACAAATCCATTGGAAAGCATCAGCACCGCTGCAAACACAAACACCACAAGGGCCATCCCCAAGGCCGTCAGAGTTGTGGTCAGCCGCCGTCTGAAAAGGTTTCTCAGAGAATACTGCATCAAAAGCCCTGTCATGCGACAGCCCTTAAACCATCCGCTATTTTTATCCTTAGTGTGTACCAAAGTGGTATGATACAAGCTATAAATCCCACAGCAAGCGAAATAAGAGCATCAAATACGACAGTCTCAGGCGATACACTGAAAACCGGCAAATACGCTGACATATAATCACCAAATGCTTTGACCACAGGAAATGTACACACTATAGCGAGAGCACCACCGGTTATGGTTATAAACACTGACTCTCCGGCTATCATTATAAATATAAATAATGGCTCAAATCCAAGGCTTCGAAACACCATGTACTCACGTATTCGCTCTCTCGCCGTCATTGCCATAGTGTTGGTAACAACAGCCAGTATTATAAATATCACAAGGAATGAGACCAATTGAACCGCCACCAGAATTGCCTCCGTCATGGAAACAAAACTCAACTGAAATGCTTTTTCAGTTTCAGTAAGAGTCTCGGCCATTGAGTTTTTAAACAGTTTGTCAATCCGTTGAGATATCTCTGCAGCAAGTTCTGGTTTAGTGACGGCAATAACGTACCAACCTATTGAATTAGCGCCTTTGAGCCAGTTCATAGTTTTCAACTTTTCGTTTAAGTAGTCCCAGTGAAAGAAAAACTGTGTTTCATCAGTGTTTTTATCCCGTCCCCTATAAATAGCCCGGATTGTGAAATCCCAGTTGCCTGGAAAAATCGTACCGCGTAAAGTAACGGTGTCGCCAATTTTCCAGCCAAATCTTTTCGCAAGTTTTGTGCCTGCCACTGCTCCTTTACGATCGGAAAAAAGCACTTTTTTCTCTGTCTCCGAAACCAAAAACTCCGGATAAATTTCCAGAAAAGATCTTAAATCCATAGCAAAATTTGCAAAAAAATTCTTCTCTTCTATATATATGCCTCCAAACCAGTCCCCGTATGACACGGCAGAAACCCCTTCAACCTGCCGGATTTTTTCCTTATATGAAAACGGTAAAAAGAAATTCAATGAAATTGCACTACGTGTAACGAGGCGGTTTGCAGAAGCGGCATCAACTCCCGCATACCACGCATCCACCATGGTACGCAACAGTCCAAACGCTAAAATCGCTATCGTTACGCCAAACATTGTCAGCACAGTGCGCAGCTTATGCCTGAATGAGTTTCTGAGTATCAGTTTTAAAAGCAGCAATTATTTTTTCCTTGCAGCATGATGGTTTTCAATACATTCGGTAAGGACGCCCTTGTCAAAGTTTCTGATAAGATGTGCTTTGTCTGCCGCTCTGGGGTCATGAGTTACCATGATGATGGTCTTTCCGTGCTGCACATTTAGTGTTGTCATAAGCTCTAAAATATCTTTGGCGGAGTGGCGGTCGAGATCTCCGGTAGGCTCATCTGCAACTATTATTGTGGGATCTGTGACTATGGCACGGGCTATGGCAACCCGTTGTTGCTGCCCCCCGGAAAGCTGAGACGGGTAGTGTTTGGATCTGTCAAGAAGATTAACCACTCTCAGTGCTGCCGTGGCGTGTGCAACTCGGTCTTTTTTACTAAGGTTTGTAAGAATAAGCGGAAGTTCAACATTTTCCTGAGCGCTAAGAACCGGAATAAGATTATAAAACTGGAAAATAAAACCCACATTTGTTGCCCGCCATCGGGATAATTCACTGTCATTCAATGAGGTAATGTCCACACCGCCTACGCGTATATTGCCGCTATCAGCGTGGTCTATCGCCGCTATCAGATTTAAAAGTGTACTCTTGCCTGAGCCCGATGGCCCCATCAAAGCTAAAAACTCTCCCTCCTCCACCGACAGGGTCAACCCCTCAAGCACAGGAATCTTCTCGGCTCCACGCACATACGATTTCCAGACGTTTTCTATTTCAACTATATGAGTGATGTTACTTCTCTTTGATTTTAATCTTTTGGCCGTCTCTTAGTTTTGAGATGCCGGATGAGGCAACTTTATCGCCAACCTTAAGGCCCTCTGTAATTTCTGTCATATCACCAAAGGTGTCACCGGTTTTTATAGCGGTTTCCTTAACTCTGCCGTCTGTTGAAATAACAAACACCGAGTACCTGTTTTTAGAAATTGCAGCGGAGTTGATGACAGTACGGGGGAGTTTTTCCGAATCAGTTACGGCTCTGGACAGGAATGCAACCTTTGCGCTCATTTCAGGAAGAATTTCCGGATCTTTTTTATTAAAATTCACCTTAACTGTGATAGCCCCCTTTGTTCTGTCAGCTGTGGGAACTATCATATGCACGTTTCCGCTAAAGCGTTTATCAGGTATGGCATCCAGTGTTATCTCACATGGCTGACCGTGTTTGACCTTTGCTATGTTAGACTCGGAGACGTCCACCTCCACCATAATTGAACCTAAATCTGCGATGCTGACCACTGCCGCCTTAACGTTTGCGGTTGCGCCAAGAGGAGTGATGATATCCCCAACATCGGCGTTTTTAGTAAGCACTACGGCGTCAAAGGGAGCGCGTATAACGGTGTATCCGATGTTTACGGCAGCAGAGCGGAGGGCTGCCTCGCTGGCTCTGATTTTAGATTGGGCTGCATCTTTTTGAGCAGCTGCCGTCTTGTACTTCATCTGTGCAGTGTCGTATTCCGAGCGGGAAATAAAATCCGCTTCGGAGAGTTGTTTTAATCGTCCAAAATTGATCTGCGCATCTTTGAATTGTGCTATGGCTATACCGAGTTCGTTTTTTGATTCCTGAAGATTAGCTGACGCCTGATCTCTGAGAGCAATAACATCGTCGTTTTCAAGCCGTGCAAGGATATCGCCTTTTTTTATCCGGCTTCCCTCCTCAACGTTAATAGAGATTAGCCGTCCGGTGATTTTAGAAGACACGGCGGCTTTACGCTCAGCAACCACATATCCGCTTGCATTTAAAACTGTCACAGACTCAGACGGATACATAAGCGAGGCTACCGACACATCAACCGTTAAAACCCTTGCCACCCTGATGTAATAAAGTATGGCTACGGCTATTACCAATGCTATGATAATCAGATAGACAAGCTTCTTATGCTGCTTTCGTTTAACAAAAGATGTTTTGTCTATTTTTAGTTCACTAAGCCCGACATCCGGCATAAACGTTAATCTCCACACACCTTACATTCAATAAGATACGGCATCCTGAAGCCAATTATATAATATATCATATTTTCGCTACAGCCGTATAAAAAGTGATTGACATAAAAGGAAAAATCCTTTTACAATCAACACAAGCGCCTGTAGCTCAGGGGATAGAGCGGAGGTCTCCGGAACCTCAGGCCGGAGGTTCGAATCCTCTCAGGCGCATTTTTACAGGGGTTTAAAATTGCTAATTATAATCAGGAGGTCAGCATGAAAGCACTATTGTTAGCCGGCGGTTCAGGGACACGGCTTTGGCCGCTTAGCAGAAAAAGTTTTCCCAAGCAGTTTTTAAAGCTAAACGGGAAAACATCTCTTTTACAAGATACAGTGCTGCGATTGACCTCTGCTGCAATGTCTCCTGAGGATATAGTGATTCTTACGAATAAAGAGTATAAATTCCACGTTATGTCTGATATGGAGGCTCTGTTTTCCGGCCCAAAACCACATATGATATTTGAACCGGTCGGCAGAAACACAGCTCCCGCTATAGCTCTGGGATTAAAATATTGTCAGGAGGCATTAGGGGCAGCAGATTCCGAAACCATTTTTGTCTGTCCCTCAGACCACATAATTAAGCCCTCTGAAAAATTCACATGGTATCTTAAACAAGCTGATGAGGCTGCTGTAAACGGTCACATAGTCACCTTTGGAATAAAGCCAACCAGACCGGAAATGGGCTATGGCTACATCAAACGTGGTGCTGAGTTTAGCAAAACCAAAGACGGTGCACAGCTTTGCAAAGTTGCAGAATTTACCGAAAAGCCTAACCTGCAAACAGCTGAGGGTTATCTGAGAGACGGAGAGCACTACTGGAACTCCGGCATGTTTGCCTTTGCAATAGCTACAATGAAGGCGGAATTTGATCGCTTTGAGCCTCAAATCTCAGCTGCCATAAACTCCCCGTATTACGATATGCTTGAAAATTTCATAAAGCTGCCGGATATTTCCATAGATTATTCGATTATGGAAAAATCAGATAAAATTCTCACACTTCCTCTTGAAATTTACTGGAACGACATAGGCTCCTGGGACTCTATGTTTGAAATCATGGACTCAGACGCACAAGGTAATGTAATTAACGGCCTCGTTAAATCTTACGACACCAAAAACACCATGGTACTGGGTGATACCCGCCTGATTGTTACCGTAGGACTTGAGGACTGCCTGATTGTTGAAACCCCTGATGTTGTGTTTATATCAAAACGGGGACACACCCATAAGGTTAAGGAAATCGTAAACAGCCTTAGAAAAGAGGGCAGAGAGGAGACAAACGATCACGTAACAACGTACAGACCATGGGGAAGCTACACACTTCTTGAAAAAGGGCAGCGCTATCAAATCAAGCGGCTCTTTGTGAAACCCCAGCACTCGCTAAGCCTTCAACTCCACCACCATCGCTCTGAACACTGGGTGGTGGTAAACGGCACTGCAAAGGTAACTATCGGTGATAACGTGACGTTTGTACACCCCAACGAATCGGCTTATGTGCCAAAGTCCACGTTGCACAGGCTTGAAAACCCGGGTAAAATCTCCCTTGAGGTCATAGAAGTCCAAAACGGCGAATACCTCGCAGAGGATGATATTATACGCTTTGAAGATAAATATGAAAGGGAAAATTAAGAGGCTGGCAAGCAGCGCAGCAGTTTTAAGGAGGACACAACATGGAGGCACGGGGTTCCAAAGTTAAATATCCTTTACTTTTTGAGGGTCTTTCCGAAAAAGATGTTATTTCTTTATATAACACTGGTAAACTGATAAAAATAAGAAAAGGTGATGTATTAATAAAAGAGGGTGACGAGGATAAAACGCTTTATTTCATAATTAACGGCGTGGTGAAAGTTTTAAAAAATATCGATGGTAAACAGCAGGAAATAGCGACAATAAAAAGAGACTCATGGGTTGGAGAGATAGCTTTCCTTAAAGAGTCTAAAAGAACGGCTACAATTGTTGCAGATGAGGATACAAACTTACTCTCTCTTGATGAAAGAGCAATACGTTCCGTAAAACCCGAAATACTTCTTATAATTTTCAAGCAATTAAGCACCATAGCCACCTTAAGAATCAACGAAATAATACGGCTTGAGATAATGTCTCAAAAAAGAACTAAATCCCTGATGTTAAAGCTTAAAAGTGCTGTCACTTCATATGACAAATTGTATGAACACAATGAACATATTTTAAACGTTCTAAACAAGATACCGATGCTTCCTGCCTATACAAACACTCTGATTACTATGCTGGCCAGTGAAAAGACCGCCGTCACTGACGTAGTGGAGCTTGTTAAATCCGACCCCTCATTAGCTGCAATAGTGCTGAAAACCGTTAACTCAGCATACTACAACTTAAAAAACAAGATAAGCGATATTCATCATGCAATCTTATTTCTTGGTTTTAATCAACTTTATCAAATAATAGTGGATTCCGGCATAAAAAAATGTATGCCAAACAGAGCAGAATTTACAGAAATCCTCAACGAGGCCAACGCTCTGTCAATACTTGGACTTGAAATATCCATATCAACTAAAAGAGGGCACTCTGCTCTGATAGGCACAGTCGGCCTGCTTAGTAAAATCGGCAAAAGCATACAGCTTCTGTTAGAAATTCAAAACCCAAAATTTAAGCTCTTTTTGTCATATCTTAATCACTATCAATTAGGTGCTATGCTTTTAAAGAAGTGGGGACTGCCGGAAATTATCCATGAAAGTGTTTATTATCTGTGTTATCCTGATTTTGCAACGCCAGATGAAATTCCGGCGACATTCAGAGACAATATTGCAGTATTATATATTGCCGAAACTTATTACAGATATTTAAAGAATAACTCCGATGAACATCCACAAAGTGCTTTCACGGACATGTATATGAATTGTCTCTCTATCACCGAAAATTCCCCGGTAGAGTTTGTAAATAAAAAAATTCTCCCCTTGTTAAACAAAAAATTACATATTTATCCCGAAGCTTTCCGGCAGCTTTTTGTAACCAGTTGATTTATCCCATAATTGAAGTTTAGAAAGAAAATGGCGGCTTACACCGCCATTTTTTGTATTGTCTGCCTAACTCGGGGTACTGTGTTTGTGTTTGTGTTTGTGCTTGTGGGTCCTATGATGCTTCTTATGTTTCTTGTGTTTCTTAGCCTTTTTCATAGGCTTTTCCATTGCCGGTGCCCCTGCATCTGATACAGGCTCTTCTGCTACTGCAAACGCAGCAAATGAAAGGGTAAGAACCAAACTGGCTAAAATAGCTAATAATCTCTTCATTTACTCACCTCCTTATTACACTATTTACAGTCATCACTATCCCAAGCCACATTCACTTGCCTAACTTTGTTGGCACACGTCGAAAGCTCCTCAACGTCTCCCCTAAAAGGGGAATCCCCTGTAAGGGGAGGTCACTTTCTCCTTGCCGCCTCGTTATGCTTCTGACTGCGACTTGGTATATAACACATATTTTGCAGTCTCTGCTGTTTAAACGTCAAGAGCCCGCATAATAATTTACAAGAAAACTGGCCAACAAAATACTATGTCAATTATTATGCCAGATGCTTTAAACAATCCCCTTTTTATCAGAGTTAACAAAACAGGTGGCAAGTGTTTTTGTCTTATACATAAAATCCCTTGTTTTGAGTCCTCGTTCTATTCGATATTTAATGTGAAGGTTAAGAAAGGAATCGAGCTCAAAGATGAGCTTGTCGTTTGGCATGATTCTGTTAAGTTTATCCCAACTCCATGTGCGAATGGTTTCATATAGGTTGACAGCCCCAATGCTGATTAACCGTGCGCCCGATGTTCGGGTGTCATCTGCAATTGTATCTTTACACTTACCGCAAATAACAGAGCCTTCACTAAAATAAAACGTGCCAACAGAAACCCCACATCGGGCACAGCCCTGAAGCCTTGGGGAAAGCCCCGCTTTTTCAAGCACCCTGACCTTATAAAACAAAAACCTCCGCAGTGAATCAGATCCCTTTTCAGCTTCAATATAGTTTAACGTATCCACCAGAAGCTGAAACAGCCCTTCGTGATGCTCCTTTTCCCCAAAAAGTGACATAGTGATTTCAAGCAGCTCGCTAATTCTCAGAAAACAGTCAAACTGCTCCCTGAGCTTCTGGTACGAGTGGATTATGTCGGCCTGGGTAAGACGCGGCAGGTCGGCATGTTCTTTACCCATAAGAGAAATCCGAATATGAGAAAGCGGTTCAAGGGCACTGCCAAAGCGGCTTTTGGTAGTTCTTGGGCTTTTTGCAAAGGCTCTCAAAAACCCCCCGTCATGAGACAACACTGTAAGGATTAAATCGGCCTCTCCCAGCGGGAAGCTTTTAAAGACAATGCCCTCAGTTCTGAGAAGCATTACATGATATTTCCAAAGTCCTCAGGCTTAAGGTTTCGGAGCCACTCCTCAAGCTCATCAGCGTTTCGTTTTTCTATGACCGTCTCATCCACAAAAATAGGGGAATTTGTCCTAAGCGCAACAGCCACCGCATCGGATGGCCTGGAGTCTATAGGTTTTTCGCTTTTACCGTCCGTTACGTAAAGTGTTGCATAGTAGGTGTTGTCTATGATTTCACGCACCACCACTCTTGCCACTGAAAGTTTCAACTCTTCAATGACATTTTTTAACAGATCGTGGGTCAGTGGTCTTGGTGTTGCTACTCTGCCAAGGGCCAGGGCAATAGAGTCAGCCTCAGGTTTACCTATCCATATGGGAAGAGTTTCCTCCCCCTCAAGAGCTTTCAGAAGCATTATGTACATTCCGCTTCTGGGGTCAAACAGCAGCCCGTCAACTTTCATTCTTATTACCACTTTAGCTATAACCCAGCTCCCTTAACGTATTTGTATCCTTTCGCCACTTATCCCTCACCTTTACAAACAGCTCCAGATACACCTTAGTGCCAAGCAGCTGCTCAATTTCAACCCGTGCCCTGATCCCGGTCTCCTTTAGCAGCGCCCCGCGCTTACCTATTATTATACCTTTTTGGGAGTCTTTTTCAACATATATGTTTGCCGATATTGAGACAAGTTTGTTTGATTTTTCTTTCCACGTTATGATTTCAACGGCAAGCGCATGAGGCAGCTCATTGTATGTCAGCTCCATTGCCTTTTCCCGTATTATCTCAGCCGCCATGAAGCGTTCAAACTTGTCAGTCAGTACATCTGTGGAAAAACCCGCTGGTCCCTCAGGCAATGAGCTGAGCGTTTTCTCTAACAGAATATCAATCCCGTCGCCGGTTTTAGCCGATATGGGGATTATTTCGTTAAAGTCATACAATCCCTGGTAGGCGTCAATAACCTGTAAAAGCCGGGCCTTATCGGATACGGTATCGGTCTTATTGATTAAGAGGAATGCGGGCTTATTCTGCTGCCTGAGAGTTTCTATAATACTCATGTCCAACTCATCTGCCGATACCGGGTTAGTTACAAAGTACGTCAGCTCGGTTTCTTTAACTGAGGAGACGGCAGTTTTAACCAGAAACTCACCGAGCTTATGTTTGGCATCATGTATTCCCGGCGTATCATAAAATACAATCTGTCCGCCCTCAAGGTTTTTGACTCCCATTATTCTGTTTCTTGTCGTTTGAGGCCTTGAGGTAACAATAGCCAGTTTATGCCCAACGATTGTGTTAAGAAGAGTTGACTTACCGACATTAGGCTTACCAATTATGGAGACAAACCCAAAACGAAACCCTGCGGCTGCGTCCTCTGCTTTTGATGACATCTTTAACCTTCCCTGTGATTTTATATTTTTTGATTTACATTAACAGACTCTGAGATTTTAACATATTTTGGTAATAATATTTTGGGTTTTTGGAGAAAGTTAGCTTTAGGTAAGGGGAAGGACTCTGCCCTTACCCTTAAACCATCTTCTGACCTACTTATTGGAATACTTTGAGCGGTACTTAGATGTAAACGGGTTGTTCTCTCAAAGAAGAGTGTAATCTCACTATCTCCACCTCACGCTATACCTACAATGCGCCATTAAGTTTAGCAATTGCGACAGTATTTATCCCGTGGATTTCTAAAAAAAAGCAAGCAATACTCTTTGCTATGGCAATACTTCTGTGTGTTCATCTTTTTTATCTGTATAGTCTTGAAACACTTGCCTTGACACGTGTCATTTACGATAAAAACCTTTGTGATGTCGGTTTCATAGAAATGAATATCCATGTGGTTCTGTATCACTTCACAGATTATCTGCTGATTCGGTTTGAACCGTCTTTGATGGGGTTTATTCTGTATTTTAAGTTTGTAAGAAAAACTAAATCAACCTGAGCGCAGCTTTCCTGTCCTGCACTTCTTTAGCAATAGAGGTTATATAATTAATGGCAGTAACCGGATTAATCCCGATAGCGGTCTCATCAGAGAGGATAAAGCCGTCAATCCCGCTTTCAATTGCAACGACAACATCGGTCAGCTCTGCCCGAAACGGCACCGCCCTGGTTACAAGAGAATACATAACCTCTCCGGCCAGTAAAACCGGCTTTCCGGCCCTCTTTGCTGCTGCCGTTATATCTCTGACAACAAAAGGAAGCGCCGCATGAGGCACCTCCACTCCAAGATCGCCCCTTGCTATACAAATTGCATCTGAATGGAGACAGATTTCTGAGATGTTTTTAACCGCATATACTGTTTCCACCTTTGACACAACAGGAACTTCTAAACCCACTGCTTTTGCAGCTTCTCTGAGAGCCATTATATCCTCTTTTGTTTCAACGTAAGAAAAATACAGCATATCAATGCTGGAGGCGGAAATTTCGGATATATTCAATAAACTGTGTCAAGTGTGAAATCACCTTAAACGGTAATATCCAATTTTAGCCTACCCTCAAAAAATAAAGCAAGTTGAGAGACAGTCTGGCTCCAGTTTCTCAATGGCTGTC